>DASTYK010000149.1 GCA_035764935.1 Longimicrobiales bacterium
TCCCGTAGGGAAAACCCCCACCGCTGATTTCTGACGTTCTCCTGACAATTGGGGTTTCTTCCGACAGCCCTCTGGCTGCCGCTGGCGCATCATGCGGGGCAAGGCGGGACGCGCGCGTGCGGCCGCCGATCACCCCGCGACAGGAAGGTCGGATGAGACGGTTTGTGAAGCTCGGGTTGCTGTTCGCTGCGGGCGCGCTGCTGAGCGCGTGCGGCGGTGCGGCGGACGTGGACGACGCGGATTCGGATGCTGTGACTTCGTCCGCAGCGGCAGACGGTCTTACGGCGTTCGAGCGCGAGCACGGGATCGGGCCGATCAAGCAGCCGGTGGAGCTCGGTGAGCCGGACGCGACCCTGGCGAGCGCGGGCGAGGAGATCTTCCGGATGAAGTGCACGGCGTGCCACCGCGTGGAAGAGCGCTACATCGGCCCCGCACTGGGCAACGTGCTCGAGCGCCGGTCCGCTGCCTACGCGATGAACATGATGATGAACCCGACGGAGATGACCCAGCGGCATCCTGTCGCGAAGGGACTGCTGGCGGAGTACCTGGCGCCGATGCCGTTCCAGGATCTGACGGAGCAGGATGCGCGGGCGATCGTCGAGTACCTGCGGACCGTGGCTGACAGCGCGGCGAGCGCGCAGGCGGCCGCACAATGAACACCCAACGATCTGGAGAGAACAGGATGAGCATGCGCAATCGAGTGCTGCTCGGTGCGGCTGCGGTCGGCGTGGTAACCGCGGGGCTGTGGGCATGCGGGAGTACGGGACGCAGTGGCCCCTCGCTGTCCGCGGCGGACGCGGCGTCGGCCGTCTACGTGGCGCCGGGCGAGTACGACGAGTTCTACGCGTTCATGTCGGGTGGCTTCAGCGGCAACCTGACAGTCATGGGTCTTCCGTCGGGCCGCCTGCTGAAGACGGTGCCGGTCTTCTCGCAGTTCCCGGAGAACGGCTGGGGCTACAGCGAGGAAACGAAGGCGATGCTGCAGACGTCGTACGGCTTCGCAGCGTGGGACGACGCGCACCATCCGGAGCTCTCCATGACGGACGGCGTGCCGGACGGCCGCTGGATCTTCATCAACGCGAACAACACGCCGCGCGTGGCGCGCATCGACCTGGCGGAGTTCGAGACCAAGGAGATCGTCGAGATCCCGAACAGCGCCGGCAACCACGGCTCCCCGTTCATCACCCCGAACAGCGAGTACCTGGTCGCGACCAGCCGTTTCTCGGTGCCGGTGCCGAACCGCGACATGTCGATCAGTGAGTACACGGGCAACTTCAAGGGCATGCTCTCGTTCGTGCGTGCGGACCGGGCGGGTGAGATGGACGTCGCGTTCCAGATCCTGGTGCCGGGCTACAACTACGACCTGGCGCATGCGGGCAAAGGGCCGAGCGACGGCTGGATGTTCTTCACCTCCTACAACGCGGAAGAGGCCCACACGCTGCTCGAGGTCAACGCCTCGAAGCGGGACAAGGACTTCATCGCGGCCGTGAACTGGAAGCGGGCAGAGGAGTGCGTCGCGCAGGGCAATGCGCGCAGCATGCCCGCCCGTTACGTACACAACGTGGTCGGCGATGACCATGTCGCGCGCTCGGAGCTGAAGGAGAGCGTGACGGTGCTCGAGCCGGCCTCGTGCGAGCGGCTCGTGTACTTCCTGCCGACGCCGAAGTCGCCGCACGGCGTGGACGTCGACCCGAGCGGCCGGTTCATCGTGGCGGGCGGCAAGCTGGCGACGGTGATCCCGGTGCATTCCTTCGAGAAGATGATCCAGGCGATCGAGGAGGAGGAGTTCGAGGACGTGATCGATGGCATCCCGGTCCTCGAGTACGACGAGATCATCGCGGGTGAGGTGCAGGATCCGGGGCTGGGCCCGCTGCACACGGAGTTCGACGGCCGCGGCTACGCATACACGACGGCGTTCATCAGCTCCGAGGTCGTGAAGTGGCGCCTGGAGGACTTCACGGTGGTGGATCGCATCCCGGTCTACTACTCGGTGGGCCACCTGATGATTCCGGGTGGCGACAGCCGCGAGCCGTGGGGCAAGTACCTCGTCGCGCTGAACAAGATGACCAAGGACCGCTACCTGCCGACGGGTCCCGAGCTCGCACACTCGGCGCAGCTGATCGACATCAGCGGTGACAAGATGAAACTCCTGCTCGACTTCCCGACGATGGGCGAGCCGCACTACGCGCAGGCGCTGCCGGCCGAGCTGCTGATGGAGAAGCAGGTCAAGCTGTACCGGCTGGACGAGAACACGAACCAGTACGCCGTGAAGAGCGAGGCGGACACGCGCGTGACGCGCAACGGCCGGCGTGTCGACGTCTACATGACGGCGATCCGCAGCCACTTTGCGCCCGACAACATCGAGGGCATCGAGGTCGGTGACACGGTCTACTTCCACGTCACGAACCTGGAGCAGGACTGGGACGTGCCGCACGGCTTCGCCGCGCTGGGAATGGAGACGGCCGAGCTGCTGATCATGCCGGGCGCGACACGCACGCTTACATGGGTACCGACACGCGTGGGCATCCACCCGTTCTACTGCACGGACTTCTGCTCGGCGCTGCACCAGGAGATGCAGGGCTACGTCCGGGTCAGCCCGCGCGGCAGCAACGTGCCGCTCGCGTGGGGCACGGGCGGCGCGCTCAGGTCGCAGCCCGTAGCGGCGCAGTAAGCGATGACTGTCGAGCGTGAGCTGCACGGAGACAAGGACATGAAGACCAGACTGACGAACCGGACACGCGCCCTCGTTGCCATGGCAGCACTGCTGCTCGTGCCAGCGTTCTTCCTGCCACTGTGGACGATCAATCTGGACGCGCCGCAGTACCCGGAAGGACTGGGCATGGACATCATGGTCAACACGATCCGCGGCCAGGGCGAGTGGGACCTGCAGAACATCAACGGGCTGAACCACTACATCGGCATGAAGGAGATCCATCCGGAGTCGATCCGGGAGCTCCAGGTCATGCCGTGGCTGCTCGGCGGGCTGGCTGCCTTCGGTCTCGTCGTGGCGGCAGCCGGCCGGCGCCGGCTGCTGCAGGGCTGGGTCATAGCCTTCGTGCTGCTCGCGCTCGCGGGCCTCGTCGACTTCTACATCTGGGGCTACGACTACGGGCACAACCTCAACCCCGACGCGGCGATCAAGGTGCCCGGCATGGCGTACCAGCCACCGCTGATCGGGAGCAAGCAGCTGCTCAACTTCACCGCCTATTCATGGCCGGGCATCGGCGGGATGCTGATGATCGCGTCGCTGCTCATCGGCATCGTCATGCTGTGGCTGGACGGGCGCCGGAGCCCCCGCGCCCCCGAGGAGAAGGCTGCAACGGGACGCGTGAGCGTGGGAGAGCTGGGGCATGCGCGGGCCTGACACCCGGTGGGTGCTGCTGGTGGTCACCCTCGTTGTGACCGCCGGCTGCACACCCGAGCCGACACCCATCGTGTACGGCGACGACGTCTGCACACACTGCCGCATGAGCATCGTGGACGATCGGTACGGCAGCGAGCTGGTCACGCGCACGGGCCGGACGCACACCTTCGATTCGATCGAGTGCCTGGCCGACTACGTGCTCGAGATCGACGAGCCGGAATCAGTGCACTCACTCTGGGTCACGTCCTTCCAGCATCCCGGTGAGCTCGTTGCTGTCGAGGACGCCCACTTCCTGCACAGCGAAATGCTGCGCAGTCCCATGGGCGCGAACCTGACGGCGTTCCGCAAGGACGCGATCACACCGACGGCTCTCGTCAATTCCTTCGGCGGCGTGATCATGAGCTGGGACGAGGTCCTGGAGCACGTGCGCCACAACGGCCACGCGCATTCGGGTCGTGCCCCTTCTGCCGGACCGCAAGCGACTGGCGGCTCGGCCGATCACGTCGGGCATGCAGCGACCGGCGCGCACGCAGCCGGCGCCGGCATCGCTCCATGAATGCCGCACTGCTCCTGCTTGCTCTCGCACTGCCCGTCGGTGACACCCTGGTCGTCTCGCTAACGGGTTCCTACCGCACGGTCGGCGATGCGGTGGCCGCCGCGCCAGCCGGTGCCACGGTACTCGTCCGGGCAGGTGTCTACCGGGAGCCGACGATCCGGATCGGGCGCCGGCTGACTCTGCAGGGTGAGCCCGGAGCTGTGCTGGACGGCGAGGGCGAACGGCAGATCCTGCACGTGAGCGCGGACAGCGTGGTGATCCGTGGCCTCACGCTTCGCAACGTGGGCCGCAGCTACATCGACGACCGTGCCGCAATCACGATCGAGGATGCGTCGTGGTGCGAGGTTTCGGATAACCACATCGAAGACGCGTATTTCGGCATCTACCTGGCCAACGCCGGCTGGTGCGTGATCCAACGGAACGTGCTCATCGCGCGCGAGCCGCGCGAGACCGCGTCCGGCAACGGCATCCACCTCTGGTACTCCAAGGAGATCGATGTCCGGGACAACATCGTGCGCGGGCACCGTGACGGCATCTACTTCGAGTTCGTGGAGGACAGCCGGGTGTCGGACAACCGTGCCGAGGGCAACCTGCGCTACGGGCTGCACTTCATGTTCAGCGACCGCTGCTCGTACGACAACAACGTGTTCCGTGCGAACGGCGCAGGCATCGCCGTGATGTACACGAAGCACGTCACCATGACGGACAACCTGTTCGAGCGAAACCGTGGCGGGGCCGCCTTCGGGCTGCTGCTCAAGGACATCACCGACAGTGAGCTGACGGGCAACCGGTTCATCGAGAACAGCGTCGGCATCATGGCGGAAGGCCTGAACCGCACGCGCGTGGCGGACAACGCCTTCGTGCGCAACGGCTGGGCGGTCAAGCTGATGGCGAACAGCGAGGACAACGTGTTCACGGGCAACCGGTTCGACGGCAACACCTTCGATGTCGCGACCAACAGCCGCCAGAACTTCAGCACGTTCGAGGCGAACTGGTGGGACCGCTACCGCGGTTATGACCTGGACCGAGACGGTTATGGCGACGTCCCGTTCCGCCCCGTACGGCTGTTTTCACTGGTCGTGGAGCGGAACGCGCCGTCGCTCGTGCTGCTGCGCTCGATCTTCGTCACACTGCTCGACCTGGCGGAGCTGGTCGCGCCCGTGCTGACACCTGCGACCCTGATCGATGAGCGACCGCTGATGCGGAGGGCGTCATGACCGTAAAGCTGTCGGGCGTGCGCAAGGCGTTCCGCGGCCGCACCGTGTTGGACGGGGTCGACCTGGACATCCGGCCCGGGCGCGTGAGCGCGATCCTCGGGCCGAACGGCAGCGGCAAGACGACGCTGATCAAGATGCTGCTCGGGCTGGTCCGTCCGGACGGCGGCACGATCGAGATCGGCGGCGAGCGCATCAACGGGGACTGTGCCTACCGCCAGCGCATCGGCTACATGCCGCAGGCCGCACGCTTTCCGGAGAACCTGAGCGGCCGCGAGATCCTCGCGATGCTGGAGGACCTCCGCGGGCCGGGCACCGCTGTGGACCGCACGCTCATCGATGAGTTCGCGCTCGAACCGGAGCTGGACAAGCCGGTCCGCACACTGAGCGGCGGCAACCGGCAGAAGGTCAGTGCCGTGACGGCGTTCCTGTTCCACCCGGAGCTGGTGATCCTGGACGAGCCGACGGCGGGGCTCGATCCGATCGCGAGTGGCGTGCTCAAGGACCGCATTCACCACGAACGGGAGAGCGGCCGCACGATCCTGATCACCAGCCACGTTCTCAGTGAGGTCGAGCAGCTCGCCGACGACATCGTGCTGCTGCTCGACGGCGGCGTGCTCTACTGCGGCGCGCTTGCGGAGCTGCGTGCCATGACGCAGGAGAAGTCGCTGGAGCGCGCCGTCGCTTCCCTGCTGATGCGTCGCGGCGTGAAGGAGGCGGCATGACGCTGCACGCCAACGGCCTTTACCAGCAGGGACAGCAATGACGACGCTCAAGATCCTGAAGTACGAGCTCGCGGACGTCGTGCGGGGCCGCTGGTTGCCTGCATACGCCGCCTTCTTCCTGCTCGCCACCGAGGCGCTGCTGCGCTTCGGTGGAACAGGCGAGCAGGCACTGCTGTCGCTGATGAACGTGGTCCTGTTCGTGTCACCGCTGATGAGCCTCATCTTCGGCAGTGTCTACCTGTACGGCGCCCGCGAGTTCAATGAGCTGCTGCTCTCTCAGCCGGTCAGTCGGCGCCAGCTGTTCGGCGGGCTCTATCTGGGATTGTCGCTGCCCCTCGCCCTGGCATTCGCACTCGGCGTCGGGATCCCCTTTGCCGCAAGGCTCGGTGCGACGGGTGGCATGGCCGCCCTGATGGTGCTGCTGGCGATCGGGTTCGTGCTGACCCTGGTGTTCACGGCGATCGCGTTCCTGATCGCCGTGCGGCTCGACGATCGCGCGCAGGGTCTCGGCGCCGCGGTGCTGCTCTGGCTGCTGGTCGCAGTGGTCTACGACGGGCTCGTCATGCTCGGGGCGGCCATCTTCATCGACTATCCGCTGGAGAAGCCGCTGCTCGCGCTGATGGTGCTGAACCCGCTGGACCTGGCGCGTGTGATCCTGCTGATGTCGTTCGATGCCGCGGCGCTCATGGGGTACACGGGCGCCGTCTTCCAGCGCTTCTTCGGAAGTCCGGCAGGGCTGGCGGTCGCCTCCGCAGCGCTCATGATCTGGATCATCGTGCCGCTCGCAGGTGCGCTGCGACTCTTCGGGCGGAAGGACTTCTGAGGGTCCTCGCGGTGCGCGCGGCGGACGGCTTCCGCGGCTCCCGTCTCAATCGAACAGATCGAGTGTGTCGGGGGGCGCGTTCCGCCGGTCCGCGGACTCCTCCGGCTGCGGCGGCTCGTCCGGTTCCGGGGCGTCCGGCGCGGTCGGTGAGGTAACCGGTCGCCCTTCCGCGGGCGCCTCGGCCGCGGCGGTCTGTTCCACCCCCTCGTCCAGTGACGCCGCCTCCGCGTCCTGCAGAGACACCTGTCGCTGGTCCAGCTTGCCCACACCCGGCTGCGCGACGTCGCCTGTGTGCGGCGCCTGCTCCTGGCGCTCCTCGGCGACCCGGCCGCGGCCGTGTGCGCGGGCGGGCTCCCGCGCGTACGCGGTCTCCGAAGCATCATCGGCGCCCGGCCGATGCCGGTACAGCTCGCGGCCGAGCGACCGGTCGTAGCCCGTCCAGCCCGCCGGCCCCGCCACGGTCGCCAGCATGCTGATGGCGTGCTGCATCTTGGCGTCGAGGTCGTCCGCATAGTGGAGGATGTACGCCTCGAGCGTGCGCGGCTCGCGTGGCGACTGCCACTCGTAGCGCCCCTGGTGGCTCGCAACCAGGTGCTGCAGCAGCGTCAGCCGCTGCGGCGTGAGCTGTCGCACCGACTCCGCAGCCTCCACCACCATCTGCATGCCGAGCACGATATGCCCGAGCAGCTTGCCCTCGTCCGTATACGGGAATCCTGCCCGTGCCCCGATCTCGCGCACCTTGCCGACGTCGTGCAGCAGTGCGCCGGTGATCAGCAGGTCACGATCGATGTGCGGCTCGTAGTGCGCGGCGAGCATGTCGCAGACGTGAGCAATCGAGAGCGTGTGCTCGATCAGCCCGCCGAGGTACGCATGGTGGTTGTACTTGGCGGCAGGCGCGAGCCGGAACCCCGCGCCCAGGTTGGTCCCCGCACCCAGCATGGTCTCGAGCAGCGCCCGCAGCGCGTCGTCCTGCACGGACGCGATCAGCACGGCCAGCTCCCGATCCATCTCCTCCGGGTCGCGGGGCGAGCGCGGCATGAAGTGCTCGAGGTCGTCGAGACCGACGTGAATCTGCGCGATCTCCTCGACCTTGAGCTGCCGCTCGCCGTTGAACACCTCCACGCGGCCGCGCACGCCGACGTACATCCCGTCGCGCAGGGAATCCGCGATCTGCTCGGCCATCTCCCAGACACGCCCCTCGAGCGCACCGTGCACGTCCTGGAGCTGCAGGCGGAGGTAGGGCTTGTCGGTCTTGGTGCGGAGCGTCTGCACGCTCACGAGGAAGTAGCAGGCGTGATAGATGTCGCCTGGACGCACCGAGGCAGCGGGCGGCCACGGAAAAGGGCCGCCCGCGATCCAGTCGCGCGGGCCGGGCAGCGGACGCTCGTTCACGCGTTCCGGCGCCAGCGTACGGATCCGTCGACGATGGTCATCTCGGGTGCTCCGCGCAGTGTCATCCCCTCGAACGGTGTGTTCCGGCTCTTGGAGAGGAACCTGGTGCGATCCACGGTCCACTCCCGCGCGGGATCGAACACCGTCACGTCGGCGATGCTGCCGCGGCGCAGCGTACCACCCGGCAGCGAAAACGCACGCGCCGGCGCACAGCTCATTCGCTCGATCAGCTGCGCAAGAGTGAGCACCTTCTTCTCCACGAGCTGGGTCACGGCGACCCCGAGTGCCGTTTCCAGCCCGACGAGGCCGAACGGCGCATCCTCGAACGCCTGCTCCTTCTCGTCGTAGTGGTGCGGCGCGTGATCCGTCGCGATGACGTCCAGCGTGCCGTCACCGACGCCTTCGATCACAGCTGCACGATCTTCGGGGCGCCGCAATGGCGGGTTGACCTTGGCCTCCGTGCGGTACTGCTCACAGGCCTCATCGGTCAGCGTGAAGTGGTGCGGCGTGCCCTCGGCCGTGACGGACACGCCCCGTGCCTTGGCATCACGGATCATCGCGACGCCGGCCCGTGTCGAGACGTGCTGGATGTGCAGCCGTCCGCCGGTCAGCTCCGCCAGCAGCAGGTCGCGCGCGATGACGACGTCCTCGGACGCGTTGGGAATGCCGCGGATGCCCAGCCGCGTCGAAACGATGCCTTCATTCATCGAGCCGCCCGCCGACAGCGAATGGTCCTCGCAGTGCTGCGCGACCGGGATGCCGAACGTGCGTGCGTACTCCAGGGCCAGGCGCATCAGGCCTGCATCGGCGACCGGCCTGCCATCATCGGTAATGGCGACGGCGCCCGCTTCCGCCATCTCGCCGATCAGCGTGAGTCGCTCCCCTTTCATTCCGAGCGACACCGTTCCGGTCGGGTACACACGGGCGAAGCCTGCGCGGCGTCCTTCCGCACGCACGAACCCCACCGCCGCCGGATCGTCGATCGGCGGATCCGTGTTCGGCATCGCGCAGACGGCCGTGAAGCCGCCGGCCAGGGCCGCACGTGCTCCCGTCGCGATCGTTTCCTTGTGCTCCCCGCCCGGCTCGCGCAGGTGCACGTGCACGTCGATCAGGCCGGGTGCGACGACGAGGCCGCTGACGTCGAGGACCTCGGCGTCGTCGGGCGTGCCGAAGCCGGTGCCGACAGCTTCCACCTGGCCCCCGACCAGCAGCACGTCCGCCGTGCCGTCCTGTCCTGTCGATGGATCGATGACGTGTCCGCCGCGCAGCAGCAGCGGCCGTGTCCCGTTGGTTGCCATCCTCAGCGACTCACCCTTCCGCCTTTGCAGCCTCCGCGCGGTCGGGCGCGCCACCGGCGAGGAGGTAGAGCACGGCCATGCGCACGGCGACGCCGTTCGTGACCTGGTTCAGAATTACCGACTGCGGACCGTCCGCGACGTCGCTGTCGATCTCGACACCCCGGTTCATCGGGCCGGGGTGCAGGATCAGCAGATCACGAGGCGCTCGCTCGATCCGCTCGCGCGTCACACCGAACACGCGGTTGTACTCGCGCAGGCTGGGGATGAAGCCCGCCTGCATCCGCTCCAGCTGCAGGCGCAGCACGTTCAGCGCATCCGCCCACTCGATCGCCTCCTCAATGCGGTCGAACACCTGCACGCCGAGTTCCTCGACACCGATCGGCAGCAGCGTGCGCGGTGCGCAGACGGCCACTTCCGCGCCCAGCTTGGTCAGCCCCCAGATGTTCGAGCGCGCGACCCGCGAGTGCAGCACGTCGCCCACGATGCAGACCCGCAATCCCTCGATGCGGCCGAGGTGGTCGCGCAGCGTCAGCATGTCCAGCAGCGCCTGCGTCGGATGCTCGTGCCGGCCGTCGCCGGCGTTGACGACATTGGATGGGATGCGTTCCGCGAGGAACTGTGCCGCACCGGACGAGCCGTGCCGGATGACGACCATGTCGATGCGCATCGCCTCGAGGTTGCGCGCCGTGTCGACCAGCGTCTCGCCCTTCTGCACGCTCGAGCCGGTGCTCGCGATGTTGACGGTGTCGGCGGAAAGGCGCTTCTCGGCGAACTCGAAGGAAATGCGGGTGCGGGTGGACGCTTCGAAGAAGAGGTTGACGATCGTCTTGCCGCGCAGCACGGGCACCTTCTTGATCGCCCGTTCGCTGATCTCCTTGAAAGGATCAGCCGTATCCAGGATGCCGCGGATCTGTTCGGCCGTGAGCCGCTCGAGACCGATCAGGTCCTTGCCGAGCGGGGTTGCCGCAGGATTCATGGGCTGGCCTCCCCGCCGCGCAGCTCGACCGCGAGGCGATCGTCCAGCTCCGGCACCAGGACTTCCACGCGACCGCCCGGCCTCACCTGCACCACGCGACCCACCACGTCCGGCTGGATCGGCAGCTCGCGCCCGCCCCGGTCGACCAGCACGCACAGGAAGATGCGAGCGGGCCGTCCGAAGTCGGCCAGTTCGTCCAGTGCGGCTCTCACGGTGCGGCCGGTGTAGAGGACGTCGTCGATGATCACCAGTCGGCGGTCGTCGATGCCGCCCTCGGGCAGACGCGTCTCGCCGAGCACCGGACGCGGGCCGATCGCCGTCAGGTCGTCGCGGTACAGGGTGATGTCGAGGGTGCCGACCGGCGGGCGCGTGGCCTCGGCGCCCTCGATCTCGCCGGCGATGCGTTCGGCGAGCTGCACGCCGCGCCGCTGGATGCCGAGCAGCGAGAGCCCTTCGACGCCTGCGTTCAGCTCAACGATCTCGCGCGCCATGCGCGCGAGCGTGCGCGTCACAGCGCGCTCGTCCATCAACTGCTGTCGCTGCGGTTCCGCGCTCATCAGGATGTGCCGGTGCGTGACAGGATTCTTCTTCGCGACGGAAGCTAGGCGGGGGGTCTGACAGCGTCAACGCCACGCAGCGGCCACGCTTTACACGATCGTCCCCGGCCCCTACTTTCGGCGGCCAGCCCACTGCGCGATGGCGCGCCCGAGCCCGCCGCGCGACTGGTCCCATCGAATCCCGGAGCTGATCCGAAGATGCCCGTCGAACCCGGCTGGCTCAGCCTGCTGCCGCCGCTCGTCGCGATCGTACTCGCCCTCGCCTTCCGCGAGGTCGTGCTGTCCCTGTTCGCCGGCGTCTGGTTCGGTGCACTCCTGGTCGCGAACTGGAACCCGGTCGTCGCGTCCATGATCAGCGTCGACCGGTTCGTCGTCGAAGGCCTCGCCGACAGCGACAAGATCTCGATCGTCGTCTTTTCCCTGATGCTCGGCGGGATGGTCGGCGTCATCGGCAGGAGCGGCGGCACTCTCGGACTCGTCGAATCGATGCGTGGCCTCGCCACGTCGGCCCGGCGCGGCCAGATCATGGGCTGGCTCGCCGGCATCATCATCTTCTTCGACGACTACGCCAACACGCTGATCGTCGGCAACACGATGCGGCCCGTCACCGACCGGCTGAAGGTCTCCCGCGAGAAGCTCGCCTACATCGTCGACTCGACGGCCGCCCCCATGGCGGCGATCGCAGTGATCTCGACCTGGGTCGGCTTCGAGATCTCGCTCATCGGCGACGCGCTCTCGACTGCGGCCGCGCAGACGACCGACCCCGCGGGCGCCGCACAGCTGATGCAGGGCGCGCAGAATCCCTTCAACGTGTTCCTGCACTCGATTCCGTACCTGTTCTACCCCATCTTCGCACTGATTTTCGTGCTGCTCGTCGCCCTCACCGGCCGCGACTTCGGACCGATGCTGAAGGCGGAGCGTCGCGCGCGGAGCGGTCGCGGCGTGAGCGCGCCCGGAGCGCGACCCGCAGTCGATGTCACCAGCGGCTATATGTCTCCGCCCGAAGGCATCCCACATCGCTGGTACAACGCCGCCGTCCCCGTCCTGACCGTCATCTTCGTCGCACTGATCGGCATCTTCTACACGGGGGCGCAGGAAGCGCCGGCGGGTGCAACGCTCTGGGTTATCGTTGGCGGCGCGGATCCGTTCAAGACGCTCATCTGGGCATCCTTCGCGGGCAATGTGGTCGCGATCACGATGGCGGTCGCACAGCGCGTGCTCCCCCTGGGCGAAGCCCTCGAGGCCTGGGTCAACGGAATGCGTGCGATGCTGCTGGCGATCATCATCCTGGTGCTCGCCTGGGCGCTGGGCGGCGTGACCGAGGCGCTGGGCACCGGCCCGTACCTGTCCGGGCTGCTGCAGAACACGCTGCCCATCGGCATGCTGCCCGTGATCGTTTTCCTCACGGCCGCGGCGATCTCCTTCGCCACGGGCACGTCCTGGGGGACCATGGCGATCCTGTTCCCCGTGGCCATCCCGCTCGCCGTCGCCATGGGTGCCGGCGTCGATTTCGACGGCGGCTCCCATTACAGCATCCTGCTCGGCGTGATCAGCTCGATCATGGCGGGCTCGATATTCGGCGATCACTGCTCGCCGATCTCCGACACCACCGTGATGAGCTCCATGGCAAGTGCATGTGATCACATCGACCACGTGCGCACGCAGATGCCCTACGCGGTCGTGGTGGGTCTGGTCGGCATGCTGATCGGCGACATCCCCACTGCGTATGGTGTTCCCCCCTGGGTTTCCCTCGCGGTGGGAATCATGCTGCTCTACCTGATTCTTCGCTTCGTCGGCAAGCCGGTGGACGAGGGCGGGACGGTTTCCGTCGCGGAGGAACAGCAGCCTGCGGCCGCAGGCATCTGAACGGCGTGGAATGGGCCTGAGTGCGAGCAGGCGAGGAGTGGCGGCCCCCCTCGCTCCGCTCGGCAGATGCGCGGCTGATTCCGATTCTGAGGATCAGCCGCGCGCTGTTTCGCGGCGTGCGCGGAAGAACGCCCGCAGGAGCTCACCGGCCGGCTCCGCCAGCACGCCGGCCGTCAGCTGCATCCGGTGATTCAGCCGCGGATCCTGCACGATGCAGCCGAGCGAGCCGCACATCCCGCTCTTCGGGTCCGCCGCCGCATAGATCAGCCGCCGGATCTTCGCCAGCACCAGCGCACCCGCGCACATCGCGCAGGGCTCGAGCGTCACGTACATCTCCGCGTCGAGCAGCCGTGCACTGCCGACCTTTGCAGCTGCGCGCCGAAGCGCGACCAGCTCTGCGTGCGCGGTCGGATCATTGTGGGTGCGTGTCAGGTTCCAGGCTTCGGCGAGGATGCGATCGTCCTGCACGATCACGGCGCCAACGGGCACTTCCTCGACTGCGCGGGCGGCATGCGCGAGCTCGAGGGCACGCTGCATCCACGCAGCGTCCCGCGAACCGGGGGGTGTGAGCACGACGTCGCCTGCCCGGGGCGCCGGTCGCATCGGGACTCAGGCGTGCGCTGCGAGCTCGCCCAGCGCGCGATCGATGCGTGCAAGCACCCGCTCACGGCCGAGCACCATCGCGACTTCGAAGATCCCGGGCGAGACCGCCTGGCCGAGCAGGGCGACACGCAGCGGGTGGATCAACTTGCCTGCGCCCACACCGAGCGTTTCGGCACATGACCGCAGCGCTGCCTCGAGCGAGCTCTCACTCCACCCCTCCAGCCCGGCAAAGCACTCGTACAGCGCCCGCAGGCGGGCGCCCGTATCCGCATCCTTCCAGTGCTTCGCGACAGCCGCAGGATCGTATGTGAAATCGTCGCTCAGGTACGCCGCACCGTATTTCGCGAAATCGTCGATCGTGCGCGCGCGGGTCTTCAGGAGGTCGATCACGGCGTGCAGCCTCGCGCCATCCTGCCGCAGCGTCGCAGGATCCAGCGTGCCGGCACGCTCGAAGGCATCGAGGACAAGGGGCTCCAGCTCCGCTGCACGCATGCGCTCGATATACTGCCCGTTCATCCACTCGAGCTTCGCCGGATCGAACACCGCGCTCTTGGCGTTGATGCCCTCGAGCGAAAAGCGCGCGACCAGCGCGTCGCGCGTGAACAGCTCTTCCTCCGTCCCGGGGTTCCAGCCCAGCAGCGCGAGGAAGTTGACCATCGCGTCCGGCAGGATGCCCTGGTTGCGGTACTCGCCCACCGCCGTGGCACCGTGCCGCTTGGACAGCCGCTTGCCGTCCGAACCGAGAATCATCGGCACGTGCGCAAACGTCGGGACGGGCTTCCCGAGTGCCCGGTACAGCAGGATCTGCTTCGGCGTGTTGGATACGTGATCGTCACCGCGGATCACGTGCGTGATCCGCATCTCGATGTCATCGCTGACCACCGCGAGGTTGTAGATCGGTGTGCCGTCGCTGCGCAGCACGACGAAGTCCTCGATATCCGCATTCGCGAACCCGATTCGACCGTGCACCGCGTCGTCCCATTCCGTACGCCCTTCCGGCACGTGGAAACGGATCGTGTGCGGCTCGCCGGCCGCAGCGCGCCGCTTGCCATCATCGGACGAAACGGTGCGCAGGCAGAGCCGGTCGTAGCGGAAGGCGTGCGGGTCCGTTCCTTCCGCTGCGCTCCGCCGCTCCTCCAGCTGCTCCGGCGTGCAGAAACAGCGGTACGCCCGTCCCCGCTCCAGCAGCATGTGTGCATCGGCGACATGCCGCTGCAACCCGTCGGCCTGGTGGTACGGCCCCTCGTCCCACGTGAGGCCGAGCCACTCCATCCCCTCCAGGATCGCGGCCGTGTGCGCATCACTCGAGCGTTCGCGATCCGTGTCCTCTATACGCAGCACGAACACGCCGCCGTGGCGACGTGCCAGCAGCCAGTTGAAGAGTGCGGTGCGCGCCCCACCGACGTGCAGATAGCCCGTCGGCGAAGGCGCGAACCGCACGCGCATTTCATCGGATGTCATGAAGGCGGAAGCTAGAGATGCCCTGCAGGAGCGTCAACGCATGTTGGCGAGTGCCCGGCGCAGGTCGCGCACCAGCTCGGCCTCCCGGTCGTGCGCACGCTGCAGTGCATCGACCGCATCCTCGCGCCCCGCCGATGCCGCATCGCAGAGCAGACCGCGGTAGCGCGCAAGCCGGTCCAGGCGCTCGCACAGCTCGCGCTCGAGCGGATGATCGTCCAGCCCCTCATCGTCGGCCAGCGCCCAGAACGCCTCCAGTCCTGGTGGCACGTCATTCTGCATGTGCTCACCCTCGCGGCCGCGCCGCATTTCAGGAGTCCACCGGATCACCGACTTCTGGTGCAAGCCCCGTTCCCGCCACCCTGTCGCCCCCTCCCGCACTTCCCTATCTTGCGCCCGCCTGTTCCGGACACCTTCCAGGAGCCCGCACTACATGCTCAGCGATATCGAAATCGCGCAGGCCGCCGAGCTGCAGCCGATCCACGCGATCGCTGCTCAGCTCGGCCTCTCCGATGACGAGATCATCCCCTACGGCCGCTACAAGGCCAAAATCCCGCTCGACGTCATCGCACACCGTGAAAGCGAGCCCGGTCAGCTCGTGCTCGTCACCGGCATCAGCCCCACCCCGGCCGGCGAAGGGAAATCCACCCTCTCCGTCGGTCTCGCCGACGCCCTCCGCCAGCGCGGCCAGAAGGTCGTCATCGCCCTCCGGGAGCCGAGCCTCGGCCCCGTCTTCGGCATGAAGGGTGGCGCAACCGGCGGGGGTCACGCCCAGGTCGTACCGATGGAGGACATCAACCTCCACTTCACCGGCGATTTCCACGCGATCACGAGCGCCAACGCACTGCTCGCCGCGATGCTGGACAACCACCTCCAGCAGGGCAACGAGCTCGGCATCGACGTGCGGCGTATCACCTGGAAGCGCTGCCTCGACATGAACGACCGCGCGCTCCGCAGCATCACCGTCGGGCTCGGCGGCGTGGGGGACGGCGTGCCGCGCCAGGACCGCTTCCAGATCACGGCCGCGAGCGAGGTCATGGCCGTCTTCTGCCTGGCCAGCGATCGCAACGACCTCGAAGCCCGCCTCGGTCGCATCATCGTGGGCTACGATCGGGGCAAAGCGCCCGTCCGCGCAGAGTCCCTCCGCGCCAACGGCGCCATGACACTCCTGCTCAAGGAGGCGATCGCGCCCAACCTGGTGCAGACGCTCGAGGGGACGCCCGCCTTCATTCACGGCGGACCGTTCGCCAACATCGCGCACGGCTGCAACTCGCTGATCGCGACGCGTGCGGGTCTCGCGCTCGGCGACGTCGTGGTCACGGAAGCCGGCTTCGGCGCTGACCTGGGCGCGGAGAAGTTCTTCGACATCAAGTGCAGGACGGGCGGGCTGCGCCCTGCTGCCGCGGTCGTGGTGGCGACGATCCGGGCGCTCAAGCTGCACGGCGACGTCGCACTCGCGGACATCACGGTGCCGAATGCGGCGGCCGTGCGGAAGGGATTCGTGAACCTGCAGAAGCACGTGGAGAACGTGCGCAAGTTCGGCGTACCGCCGGTCGTCGCACTGAACCGCTTCGCGACGGACACGCAGGAGGAGATGGCGGTGGTGATGGACGGCTGCCGCGAGATGGGGGTGGAGGTCGCGCTGGCGGACGTCCACGCCAGGGGTGGCGCTGGCGGGCTCGAGCTGGCGGACGTGGTGATCGAGACGCTGCAGGGTGGCGCTGCGGACTTCCGGCCGCTGTATGCGCTGGAGCAGCCGCTCATGGCCAAGATCGAGACCATCGCGCGCGAGATCTACGGCGCGGACGGCGTGGACTACGTCGGCACGGCAGCGCGCGACATCGCCCGCCTGGAGGAGATCGGGCTCCGCGACGTTCCCGTGTGCATGGCCAAGACGCAGTACTCGTTCTCCGACAATCCGACGCTGCGGGGGCGGCCCAGCGGCTTCCGCATCAGCGTTCGCGAGGTGACGCCGTCGGCGGGGGCGGGATTCGTCGTGGCGCACACCGGCGACATCATGACGATGCCGGGTCTGCCGCGTCGTCCGGCAGCGGAGGGTATGAAGGTGCTGCCGGACGGAAGTGTGACGGGGTTGTTCTAGGCGTTGTCAGCGACCGTGGGGTGGCGCGTCAGGCGATGTGGGCCCGCGCCTCCTCCTCGGCCGCTTCCTCCTCGGCGAGCTCGGCGTCCCCGCCCTGCCTCACCCACTTGCGGGCCGTGAGGAAGACGAACGCGGCGCCGGCGATGAGGCCGATGATGGGCAGGGCGTAGACGGCCAGGTTGAACCCCTCGGCCTTCGGCTCCATGAGGATCCACTCGCCGTATTTGCTGACGAAGTACGCCTTCACCTCTTCGGGGGTGCGTCCCTCGGCGAGCTGCTGGCGGATGACATCCTTCATCTCCTGCGACAGCTCGGAGGGCGAGTCCTGCAGCGACAGGCCCTGGCACACCGGACAGCGCAGCTCGGCTGCCAGCGTGCGCACATCGCGCTCGAGCTGGGTCTCGGCGACGTCGCCTGCGGGGGGTGTCGCCTGTGCTGCGGCGGCTGTCGGAGCGAGCACGCACAGCAACGCGATCAGCAATCGTCTCATTCCGCACCTCCCTGCACGCGGGTGGCGTCCGCCGTGGACGCCACGGTCTCGGGTCCATCGGCAGCCGGCGGATCGACCGCTTCGATGGCGAGCGCCTGGTCGATAGCGGCGGCCAGCTCGTCGAAGCTCCACGGCCCGATCTTCTTCTGCACGACGAGGCCGTTGCGGTCGATGATGAAGGTTTCGGGCACGCCGTAGAGACCGTAGTCGATCGCGGTACGCGATCCCTCATCGTGGAGCGCGGGGTACGGCTGCCCCCCCATCTGCTCGATCCAGCGGCGTCCCTTCTCGGGGGTGTCATTGTAGAGCACACCGAAGAACTGCACGCCGTGCGGCCCGTACATGCTCGACGCCATCGCGAGTGCGGCGTGCTCGTAGCGGCACTCCAGGCACCAGGACGCGAAGAAGTTGAGCACGACGACCTGGCCGCGGAGCTCCGCCAGCGAGACGGTCCCTTCGCCGTTCTCGATGACGGGCAGGCTGAACGCGGGCGCGGGCCGTCCCGGCAGCGGCGAATCGATGGTGCTCGGGTCGCGCGTGAGGCCGAACGCGAGCAGGCCGATCAGCGGCAGCGTGAAGACGAAGCTGAGGACGACGCGTTTCCAGTTCATGCGACACCTGCCGCACGTTTGCGTGCGCCCGCCGGTGCGGGCGTGGCGCGCCGGCGTGGCCAGATCCCGAAGAGTGCGCCGATCGTGACCATGAAGCCGCCGACCCAGATCCAGCCCACCAGCGGTTCGACGATCACGGAGAGCGTTGCGGTGGAGCCGTCCTGCTCGTTGAAGGCGAGCAGTGTGAGGTACAGGTCGGCGTTTGGCCGCGTGCGGACTGCCGGCGTGGCGACAGGCTCCGCGCTCATGTTGTAGAAGTTGAGGCGCGGGAACATGGTCCCCACCGCCGTCCCCTCCACGAACACGGTCACGTGCGCGCCGACGACGAAGCGCTGCGGCTCCTGCTGCGTGCGCATGCCGTCGAAGCGGACCGTGTATTGCTCGATCGTCACGCTCTCGCCGACGCGCAGCGTCGCCTGCCGCTCTGCGCGGAACACCGTGGACGCGGTGATGCCGATCGCGGCAATGATCAGTCCGACATGGGCGAAATAGCCGCCGTAGCGTCGCGGGTTGGCGTTGATGAGACCGCCGAATGCGCGCAGCCAGCCACCGCCCTGGGCGCGCCGGCGCGCGGCGGTTCCGCGGACATACTCCTGCACGTTGCCGGTCAGTGCGAACGCGGCAAAGGCGAACGCCAGCAGTCCCCAGAAGTCGCGCATGCCGAGCACCAGCGCGGTGCCGAGCGTCAGCACCATTGCAAGCGTCGGGATGAGCAGCTTGCGCTTGAGCTCCTCCACGTTTGCGACGCGCCAGGGCAGCATCGGACCGACGCCCATGAGGAACAGCAGCGCGACCATGATCGGCACGGTCATGCGGTTGAAGAACGGCGCACCGACGGTGACCTTCACACCCCTGACGGCTTCGGCGACCAGTGGGAACAGCGTGCCCAGCAGCACCGTGAAGGTGAACGCAGTGAGCAGCAGGTTGTTCACCATGAACACCGTCTCGCGGGACAGCAGGCTGTCCAGGTGGCCATGCTTGCGCAGCTCACTGGAGCGGCCGGCCAGCAGGGCGAGCGAGAAGATCAGCACGAATGCGATGAAGCTCAGGAAGTAGAGGCCGATCGTGCCTTCCGTGAACGCGTGCACCGAGGAGATCACGCCGCTGCGGGTCAGGAACGTCCCCAGGATCGTGAGCAGGAACGTCGAGATCACGAGCGACAGGTTCCAGACGCGCAGCATGTCGCGGCGCTCCTGCACCATCACGGAGTGCAGGAACGCGGTCGCCGTGAGCCAGGGCAGGAACGACGCGTTCTCGACCGGGTCCCACGCCCAGTAGCCGCCCCAGCCGAGCACCTCATAGCTCCACCACATGCCTGCCATGATCGCCAGCGAGAGCATCGACCAGGCAAACACCGTCCACTTCCGGCTCGCGCGCACCCACGTGTCGTCCAGCCGGCCGGAGAGCAGTGCCCCGATGGCGAAGGAGAACGGCACGGACATCCCGACGTAGCCCAGGTACAGGAACGGCGGGTGGATCGCCATGAGCGGGTGGTTCTGCAGCAGCGGGTTCGGGCCGGGCCCGTCCATCGGTGCCGGCGAGACGAGTCCCCACGGATCGGCCGGCCGCACGAGCAGCAGATAGAAGAATGCGCCGATGCCGAGCATCGTCGCGTTCGCGTATGCGCCCATCGGCCCGAGCCGGTCCCTGGTGAAGTACAGCGCGGCCGCCGTGTAGCCGGCCAGCACCCACCCCCAGAAGAGAATCGAGCCCTCGAGCGCGCTCCACAGCGAAATGACCGTGAAGAACAGCGGCGTCGCCCTGCTCCCCACCTGCGACACGTACTCCACGCTGAAATCGTGGGTCACGAGCGCCGCGATCATCGCGAGGTTCGAGACTGTCATGAGCGCGAAGATCGTGTACGACGCGGCGCGTGCGCTCCGGCTGAGCGCCGCATTGCGCGTGCGCACGCCGGCGATGCCCGCGATCATGCCGTAGACCGCAAGAGCAAGGGACGCCCAGACCGTGAACGAGCCAATCAACCGCAGCAAAGGATGCCTTCCCGCTTGAAAGTCAGTGCGACACTCAGGTCTGGTCCTGCACCAGGCTCCTGTACTTCGTGTGCGGATCCTCGCCCGGCGCCGGCGGGCTGTACTCGTTCGAGTGCTTGACCATCAGGTTGCTCGCCTCGAACACGCCCGCGCGCGTCAGTCTGCCCTCGACGATGACGCCCATGTTCTCACGGAACATCTGCGGCGGCGCCTTGCTGGAATGCACCTCGATGGTCTCGGTGCCGGTGCCCTTCATCTCGAAGCGGAGGTTGATCGCCTCGGCGTCCCACTCGACGGAGCCGGGCACGACCATGCCGCCGAGGCGCACCGGCGTGTCGTACGCCGCTTCACCGCGGGCGAGCAGCTCCGGCGGCTCGAGGAAGTAGACGAGGTTTTCGCCGATGCCGCCGTACACCATGTAGCCGAAGGCGCCGAGTACGAGCACGAGTGCGACGGCGAGCCCGATTCCCTTGCGCGATTTCATGAACGCTTCCTCCCGGTCGTGATTTCAGCCACCTGGTTTTCCGCGCGCCGGCGCCGCCGGTGCAGCGATACTGCATAGACTGCGAACGTGATCCACGTCAGCGCGTAGGCGGCGTTCACATAGGTCCACTCAGACATGGATCGGCCCTCCCGCGAGCGCCGCTTCCTCGCGCCGTGCCTCGAGCGTGCGCTCGAGCCTGGCGAGGTAGTACCGGCTCGCGACGAAGTAGATGAACAGGAACAGGAACGCGAAGGCGTTCAGCCGCAGCGCCAGCGCATAATCCGAGTCCACGGTCCCCGGCGTGGACTGCACCTGGTGGATGGTCCGCCACCAGCGCACGGACATGTAGACGATCGGCACGTTCAGGAACCCGAGGATGCCGACGGCGGCACTCCAGCGCGCGCGCCGCTCCTCGTCTTCCGTGAAGGCCCGCAGCGACAGGTAGCTGATGTAGATCAGGAACAGGATCGCGGTCGTCGTGAGCCGCGGGTCCCACGTCCACCAGACCCCCCATGTCGGCCGTCCCCAGATCGAGCCGAGCGCCAGCGTCAGGCCGGTCATCACGGTGCCCACCTCGGCGGCCGAGGCAGCGGCGTAGTCGTACTTCTCCTGCCGCTTCCAGAGGTAGAGCACGCTCGCGCCGAAGACGACCGTGAACGCAATGAACGCGATCCACGCCGCCGGCACGTGCACGTACATGATCTTCTGCAGGTTGCCCATGTCCCGCTCGGGCGCCGTTGCGAAGTAGCCGAACGCCTGTGCGGCGACGAAGAACAGCAGGCTCAGCACGCCGAATGGCTGGTGCCATTTCGGCCGCGCGGGCAGTGCTGCGGACTCGGTCGAGTTCATCTCATCCCTCGATCACGTACTCGAAAGCCAGGAATGCAGCAACCAGGAACACCACGTCGAACACGACCAGCAGGCGCATCCATGCGCCGGCGTCACCCATGGCGTCACCGGCGAGCACCGCCCCGGTCGCTTCCACTGCGGCAACGAGCAGCGGGATCAGCATCGGGAACAGCAGCAGCGGCAGGAGCACCTCGCGCGCACGCAGCCGGCTCGCCATCGCGGCGTAGAATGTCCCGAGCGTCACGAACCCCAGCGTGCCCAGCGCGATCACCGCGCCGAGCGGCAGCACGAACCGTGCGATCGGCAGGTCGTACAGGAACGCCGCGGTCGGCAGCAGGATCACCTCGACCAGCAGCACGAATGCGAGGTTTGCGATCAGCTTGCCGACGAAGATCGAGCGCCGGTCGCCCGGGTAGAGCAGCAGCATGTCCAGCGCGCCGTTCTCCAGCTCCTGCTCGTAGCTGCGGTTGAACGAGAGTACCCCCGCGAACAGCACGGTCAGCCAGATCACGCCGCCGGCCGCCCGCTGCAGCGCCTCCACCTCCGGACCCAGCGCAAAGCCGAACAGCAGCAGGATCAGCGCGGCCAGAAAAACTACCGCGTTGAAGTTTGCCTTGGTTCGCCGCTCGGCGGTCGCGTCCTTCCAGGCGATCGCCGCCACGCGCCGCGCCTCGGTTGCCAGCATCAGGTGCCCCCCTCCACCGCCTGCAGGTGGCTCCACGCGAAGTCCTGCTCCGCCGCCAGCTCCTGCTGCGCGTCGCGATCCGCGAGCCGGCCGTCCTCGATCCGGACCACCCGGTCGATGAGGCCCCGACCACGCGCCAGCTCGTGCGTGGCAATGATGACCGCGCCGCCCTCGCTTGCCGTGCGGGCCGCAAACCGGTTGACCAGCTGGATGCCGTCCACATCGAAGCTCGCGTACGGCTCGTCCAGCAGGAGCAGCCTGGGCGGCCGCAGCAGCAGCCGCGCGAGCGCGAGGCGGCGGCGCATGCCCGCCGAGAAGCCGCGCACCCGCTCGTCCCGCTCCTCCCCCAGCCCCACCTCCTCCAGTGCTTCACCGATGGCACTGGAATCCGCGCGCTGTCCGTACATGCGAAGTGCGAACGCCAGGTTTTCCCCTGCCGTCAGGTCCTCGTACAGTCCCGCGTGGTGCGCCAGGATGCCGACCGCATCGCGGACCCCCGGCGCCTCGCGCACCAGGTCCTGTCCGAAGACGCGACCGCTGCCACGCGTCGGCCGGATCGCCGTCGTGATCAGTCGCAGCAGCGTCGTCTTGCCGGAGCCGTTCCGGCCCGTCAGCGCAAGCACGGCACCCGGCTCGAGCCGCAGGCTGATCCCGCGCAGCACCCAGCGGGTGCCGAAGCGTCGTACGATGCCCTCGAGCTCGAGCGCGGCGGGATCCGCCGCGGGTGCCGTCCTGGAACGTCCTTCACTCACGCTGTTCAACCCCTTGAGCGACAAGCATATATCATAGCCGACCGGAGGCCCCTTCCCAACCCCTTGCGCCCCGGTCAGACTCCGCTCTTCAGCTCGGTGACGAGCGCCGTCAGCGACTTGCGCGCATCGCCAAACAGCATGCGCGTGTTTTCGTTGAAGAACAGCTCGTTCTCGATACCCGCGAAGCCCGGATTCATGCTGCGCTTCAGCACGATCACCGTCTTGGCCTTGTCGGCGTCCAGGATCGGCATCCCGTAGATCGGGCTGCCCTGGTCGTGGCGCGCCGCCGGGTTGACCACGTCGTTGGCGCCGATCACGACCGCGACGTCCGTGCGCTCGAACTCCGGGTTGATCGTGTCCATCTCGACCAGCTGCGGGTACGGCACGTTGGCTTCCGCGAGCAGCACATTCATGTGCCCGGGCATGCGGCCGGCCACGGGATGGATCGCGTACTTTACCTCGACGCCGCGCCCTTCCAGCAGGTCCGCCAGCTCGCGGACCTGGTGCTGCGCCTGCGACACCGCGAGCCCGTACCCCGGCACGAAGATCACCGAGCGGGCATAGCCGAGCAGCACCGCGGCGTCGTCGGTCGTGAGCGAGCGCACGACCTTGCCGTCCATCGCCGCCCCGCCCGTCGCCTGGACCTGGCTGCCGAACGCGCTGAACAGGACGTTCGCCAGCGACCGGTTCATCGCGCGGCACATGATCTGGGTCAGGATGATGCCGCTCGCGCCGACCAGCGCACCGCTCACGATCAGCACGTTGTTGTCCAGCACGAAGCCCGTCATGCCCGCCGCGATGCCGGAGAACGAGTTCAGCAGCGAGATCACCACGGGCATGTCCGCGCCGCCGATCGGCAGCACGAACATCACGCCGATGATCAGGGCGAGCACGTTCAACACCAGGTACCACGGCAGGTTCGGGTCGACCGCAACCAGCCAGGCCGCCAGCAGCAGGGCGCCACCGAACACGACGGCGCTCACGAACTTCTGGCCAGCGTACGTGATCGGCCGCCCGGTCATGACCTCCTGCAGCTTCGCCCAGGCCATCATGCTGCCCGAGAACGTCAGCCCGCCGATCAGCACGGACAGCATGATCGTGGTCTGGACGTCGTAGGACGGGCTGATCGCGCCTGCCGCGAAGCGCAGGTATTCGTCGCCCGCGACCAGCGCCGACGCAGCACCGCCGAAGCCGTTCAGCAGCGCGACCATCTGCGGCATCTCCGTCATCTGGACGGTGCGAGCCAGGAAGACGCCGAGACCGGTGCCCAGCACCAGCCCCACCACGATCCAGGTGAAGCTGACGATCTCCCAGCTGAGCAGGGTCGCGACCACGGCCACCAGCATGCCGGACGCAGCATAGATGTTGCCCCGCCGGGCGGTCGCCGCCGACGAGAGCAGCTTGAGGCCGACGATGAAGAGGACGGCGGCGACCAGGTACGCCGCGTTGATCAGGAGGGAGAGGCCCCCCGCTTCGGCGCCGTTCATCGCTGTTCCTCCGGCCGCCGGCGGAACATCTGCAGCATCCGGTCAGTCACCAGGAAGCCGCCCACCACGTTGACCGTCGCGAGCACGATCGCGAGCACACCGAGCACGATCGAGAGCGTGGACTCGACCCGGCCGGCCACGACGAGCGCGCCGACAACCGTAATTCCGCTGATCGCGTTGGAGCCGGACATGAGCGGCGTGTGCAGCATCTGCGGGACTTTGCCGATCACCTCGAATCCCACGAAGATCGCCAGCACGAACACGTACAGCGACATCAGCAGCGCCTCACCCACGGGCAGCCTCCTGCGGCTGGGGCCGGCCGAGGACGACCTCGCCGGCGTGTGTGACCAGCGCACCCCGCGTGATCTCGTCGTCGAGATCGAGTGCGAGCGCACCCTCCTTGACCAGGTGCTTCAACAGCGTCGTGACGTTCCGGGAGTACATCTGGCTGGCATGCAGAGGGACGGTGCTGACGAGACTCACGGGACCCAGCACGCGGACCCCGCCGTGGACGACCTCCTCGCCGGCACGGGTCAGCTCGCAGTTGCCGCCACTCTCGGCCGCCAGGTCAACGATCACCGAGCCCGGCCGCATCGCCTCGACCATCGGGCGTGTGACCAGCCGCGGGGCCGGCCGCCCCGGTATCTGCGCCGTCGTGATCACGACGTCCGCGTCGCCGACGAGCTTCTGCAGATGCGCAGCCGCCTGCTGCTTCGCCTCCTCGCTCAGCTCCTTCGCGTACCCACCCGCGCCGACCGCCTCCTCCATCGCCATGCCGACCCACTGCGCGCCCAGCGACTCGACCTGCTCCTTCACCGCCGGCCGGATGTCGTAGCCCTGTACGACGGCCCCGAGCCGGCGCGCCGTCGCGATGGCCTGCAGCCCCGCGACGCCCGCACCGAGGACGAGCACGCGCGCCGGCGCGATCGTGCCGGCCGCGGTCATGAGCATGGGGAAGAACTTGCCGAGCGACGTCGCCCCGATCAGCGCCGCCTTGTAGCCGGCGACCGTGGCCTGGGAGGAGAGCGCGTCCATCGACTGCGCACGCGTGATCCGGGGGATCAGCTCCATCGAGAACGCCGTGATCTGCCGGGCCGACAGCGCCTCGACCAGGTCCTGGCGCTGCATCGGGTTCAGGAATCCCACCAGCGCCGCTCCCTCGCGCATGCCCTCGAGGTCGCTGCCCGGTCCGCCGAACGACGGAGCGCCGACCATCGCGACCAGGTCCGCTTCGCGGAGGACGGCCGCGCGATCGGCGCCCAGTTCCGCGCCCGCGTTCGTGTACTGTTCATCGGGGAAGCCGGCCTCGACGCCGGCGCCCGCTTCGACGACGACCGTCACCCCGTCCGCGGCCAGCTTCGCCACGCTCTCCGGCACCAGCGCAACGCGCCGCTCCGGACCGACTGCCTCCTTCAGCACACCGACCTTCATGAACGCTCCCGGGTTCTCAGATGGCGGTTGCACCCGCTGGTTCCGACTTCAGGGAGAACGTATTCGCACCCCCGTGTCCGGAGTGTCGGGCGAATGAGGAAACATCCGTGTCACCTGACGACGCGCAGGTGGGGATTCGGCCTACAGCGTGAATCCCTCCCGCGGTGCGACTATTCCACCCATTCCGCGATGAACACGTTGGTGTCGCCCTCCTGTGCGGCGCCGCGGTTCGAGGCGAACACGAGCAGGCTGCCGTCGGGGCTGAACATCGGGAACCCGTCGAACTCCGGGCTCTGCGTCACACGCTCCAGCCCGGTGCCGTCGAGGTTGATCAGGTACAGGTCGAAATCACGCCCCTGCGGGTCGTGCATGTTCGAGCTGAAGATGATCTGGCGCCCGTTCGGGTGCGGAAAGGGAGCGAAGTTCGCCGCGCCATTGTCCGTCAGCCGGCGCTTGTCGGTGCCGTCCGCGTTCATGATGTAGATGTCCAGGACGCCCGGCCGGATCAGGTCCGCCTCGAGCAGCGAGCGGTAGTCCGCAAGCTCCTCCTCCGATTCGGGGTGGCGCGCGCGGAAAACGATCTGCGAGCCGTCGGCGGTGAAGAACGCGCCGCCGTCGTAACCCGGGGAGTCCGTCAGTCGCGTGACGTTGGCGCCGTCCGGATCCATGGTGTAGACCTCGAGGTCGCCGTCGCGGTCCGACGTGAAGACGATCCTGGAGCCGTCGGGCGAGATGGTGGCCTCGGCATCGTAGCCGGGCTCGTGCGTGATCTGCGTCAGGCCGGAGCCATCCGCATTGGCCACGAAGACGTCGTAGGGGAACAGTCCCCACACGTACCCGCGGCTGCGGTCCGGCGGCGCCGGGCACGCGGCATCGACGTGGTGCGTGGAGCTGTAGACGATGCGGTCGCCGGACGGGAAGAAGTAGGCGCACGTGGTGCGACCCTCGCCGGTGGAGACCCGCCGGATGTCCGTGCCGTCCAGGTCCATCGTGAAGATCTGGTCGCACGGCGCAACGCCCTCGCGCGTCATCTGGAAGATCAGGCGCTGGCCGTCCGCCGAGAAGTACGCTTCCGCGTTCTCTCCGCCAAAGGTGAGCTGGCGGAGATTGCGCAGGCGCGGCTCGTCGGGGGAATCGGGATAGCTGGTAGCACCCTGGCTCTCGATCTCGAGCGCCGGCGCGTTTTCCTGTCGCCCTCCGCAGCTGACAGCGAGCAGCGCAAGCAGTGCGGTGGCTGTATTTCGCATGTTCATGTCGGTAGAATAGGAGTATACCATGCCGCGCGTCCACCCGAGGAGGATCTGATGCAGGTTTACGCCCGCCACGGGGCGGGACTCGCCCTGATTACCGCTCTGCCGCTGGTGTTCTCGCTGCCGCTTTCCGCACAGCAGTGCCCGGATCCGGCAGTGCTTGCGGCGGACGTGCCGCCCATCCTCGCACCCGTGCGCGTGCTCGCGGACGACGCGCTGCAGGGGCGCATGGCAGGGTCCGAAGGGGAACGCTGCGCGGGTGATTACATCGCCGCGCGCTTCCAGGACCTGGGGCTGGAACCGGCAGGCGTCGACGGCTACTTCCAGGAGGTGCCGCTCGCATCCGTGCTGAACCCGCACGCGCCCGGCGGCACCGGCCGCAACGTCGTCGCGCTGCTGCCTGGCAGCGATCCCTCACTTCGCGACCAGTACGTCATCGTCGGCGCCCATTACGACCACCTCGGAAGCGGCGGCATGAACTCGCTGGCGCCGGGAGTGGAGGACGTCCACAACGGCGCGGACGACAACGCGTCGGGCGTTGCCGCGCTGCTGGACGTCGCCACGCGGCTCACGAGGGAGCCGCCCGCCCGCTCCGTGCTGTTCCTCGCGTTCACGGGCGAGGAGTCGGGGCTGCTCGGGTCGGCGTTCTGGACCGGGCACGCGACCAGGCCCCTCGAGGACGCCGTGGCGATGCTGAACATGGACATGGTCGGCCGGCTCGAGGACGGTCCGCTCATCGTGTACGGCACGGGCACGGCCAGGGAATGGGAGCCGCTGCTCGATGAGCTGGGACGTGCACTGGACGTGGAGATGAGCTACCAGCCCGAGGGGTACGGGCCGAGCGATCACACCTCGTTCTATACGCGCGATGTGCCCGTGCTGCACTTCTTCACCAACACGCACGAGGACTACCACCGCCCGTCCGACGACTGGGAAAAGATCGATGTCGCGGGGCTGCAGACGGTGAGCACGCTGGTCGCCCGGACCGCGCGCCGCATCGCCGATGCTCCGCAGCGCCTGGCGCTCGTGCGGGGCGTCGGCCAGCCGCAGCAGCAGGCGGACAGCCGCGGCTTCGGCGCCTGGCTCGGAACGGTGCCCGACTACGCTGCGGTCGAGCGCGGTGTGCGGATCGGTGGTGTCACCCCCGGCTCGCCGGGCGAGGCCGCGGGCATGAAGGCCGGCGACATCCTCATTGGCATGGGGGGTCGGGAGATCGCCGACCTGCAGGGCATGACGGATGTGCTGCGGAGCCACAAGCCGGGCGAAACGGTCGAGCTGGTCGTCCTGCGCGACGGCACGGAGCTCCGACTGCAGGCGACGCTCGGCAGCAGGAGCGACCGCGGCAGCTGACGCGACATGTTCGGCGGACACGATCCGGCCGGCCGCGGCATCCGTGGCCGGCCGTTTTCTTCAGTGCGCGGTCCTGGCCCAGGCTGCCGCGCCGATCGCGCCGGCATCGCCGGCGAGCGCCGCACGCTCGACCCGCACCGCAGCCGCCGACACGGGCAGCGCCTGCAGCGACAGCCGCTGCCGGCACTCCTCCAGCAGCTGCGGCAGCGCCTCGATCACGCCGCCACCCAGGATGATCACTTCCGGATTGAGCGCATTCGTGATCGAGCCGAGACCGGCGACCAGGGCATCCTCGATCTCGCGAACCAGCGTACGCGCCAGCGGGTCCCCCGCTTTCATCGCCTTCGCCAGGGCGGTTGCCGTGATGGCAGATGCGTCGCCGCCCGCAGCGTCGATGAGTGCACGACCGGCCAGCGGCCGCGCGACCACCGCATCGAACGACCGCCGCGCAATCGCCCAGCCACCGGCGTACGCCTCCAGGCAGCCGCGTCCTCCGCAGCGACACCCCGGCCCGTGCAGCGATACCACTGTATGCCCCAGCTCCCCCGCCGCCCCTGACTTCCCGCGGAACAGCTGGCCGTTCGAGATGATCCCACCGCCCACGCCCGTGCCGATGAACATGCAGATCGCCTCGGTCGCACCGCGCGCCGCGCCGTAGGTCCATTCCCCGTACGTCGCGGCCTGCACGTCGTTGAGCACTGCGACCCGGTGTCCGGTGGCGTCGTGGACGACGTCGCCCAGCGGGTAATCGTGCCAACGGAGGTTGGGCGCGTTCTGCACCGTCCCGTTGGCGCTGTCGACCTGCCCGGCCACACCGATGCCCACGCCGGCCACGGCGGACGGCGCGGCCGCCGCAAGCGCGCGGACCATCAGCGCGACCGTCTCCGCAACCGCGTCGGCGCCGCGCTCCGGCAGCGATGACGTCCGCTCCCGCGCCACGATGTGGCCACTCCGGTCAATCAGGACGCCGGCCACCTTGGTGCCGCCGAGGTCGATTCCGATCGTGTGCTGCCGCTCCTTCATAGGCCCCATTTCATTGCAGATCCCTTGACGCCATAGATGCGGCAAGGTTCATTTGGAACAGGTCGTTCCCGTCCTGCCTCTCCCGCAACCCGTGCAGACCAGCGTCCGCGCTGCGCCCTCGAGCCGGGGCCCATCCCCTGGTGACGCGTTCCGCTGGTCAGAAGCTGTCGCATCGAAATGGCCCAGGAGCAGAGAACCGGGAGACCACCCGGGGAACTCAGCGCCACCGCAGCCGCCCGTGCGCTGCATCGCGCTGTCGCCGGCGACCACTCCCAGCGCCAGGCGCTTGCCGGGGCGATGCACGACGCCGCCGGTCGCATCGAGGAACGCCATGCGTTTCTCGCGAAGCTCGGCGTCGCGGCTGCCTCTGCGCCTGATACCGGCACCCTCGCCGCCAGCATCGCCGGCCTGGTCGTGCCCGGCCAGGCGGACTGGTGCATCATCGAGGTCGTGGACACCGACGGTGCCCGCCGCTGCCTGGCGAGCACCCATGCCGACGCCGCCCACGAGAGCGCGGTCCGGGCGCGGATCGGCCGCATCGAGCCGGGCCCCGACGGCTCCCCACTCGCCGAAGTGCTGCACACCGGCAAGCCGATGATCGGCGTGATCGGCGCGGACGGCGACTGGGTGGAGGGCACGCGTGAGCAGGACAGCCGGCTGATCCGTCAGCTCGGCATCCGCAGCTACATCGTGCACCCGCTGCTCTCGCGCGGCCATCCCGTAGGTGTCATGGCGTTCCTGGCCGCGGACGCTGCCCGCTATGGTGCCGACGAGCTGAACGCGACGGGAGACGTCGCCCGGCGCGTTGCCGCCGCCCTCGACAACTTCCTCCTCGCCGACACGCTCGAGGCCGCCCGTCGCGCGGAGGAGCGCGCCCAGCAGTCCGAACACTTCCTCCGCACGATCCTTTCCAGCGTGGACGAGGGGGTGATCGTATACGACCGTGAGTTGCGACACCAGATGTGGAACGCATTCATGGAGCAGCTCACGGGCCGGCGCGAGCAGGAGGTGCTCGGCAAGCGCGCCCTCGACGTCTTTCCGCACCTGCGGGAGTACGGCGTCGATCTCCTGCTGCAGCGGGCGCTTGCGGGCGAGACTGTGAATGCGCCCGACACCCCCTACCGCGTGCCGCACACCGGGCGCAGCGGCTGGATGTCGACCAGCTACAGCCCGCATGTGGCGCCCACCGGCGAGATCATCGGCGTCGTGGGCATCGTGCACGATGTGAGCGAGCGCAAGCGTGCGGAAGAGCAGCTCATGCACAATGCGCTGCACGACGTGCTCACCGGTCTGCCGAATCGTGCGCTGTTCCTCGATCGGCTGGACCGGCTGCTGCGTCACGGCACGCGCGACGCTTCCTTCGGCTTTGGCGTCGCGTTCCTGGATGTCGACCGCTTCAAGGTCGTAAACGACTCGCTCGGTCACGCCGCAGGCGACGAGATGCTGATCGCGATCGCACGGCGCCTGGAATCATGCCTGCGCCTGGGCGACACCGTCGCACGCTTCGGCGGCGACGAGTTCGCGATTCTGCTGAGCGGTGTGCACGACGTGGAGGGCACGACGCGCGTCGCCGAGCGCATCCTGCACGAGTTCGTGGAGCCGTTCGTGCTGAACGGGCAGGAGGTGTTCGCGTCCGCGAGCATGGGCATCTCCCTCTCCAGCATGGGCTACTCGGACGGGGACGCGATGCTCCGCGACGCCGACACCGCCATGTACCGGGCCAAGGGCGTGGGCCGCGGGCGCTTCGAGATCTTCGACCGCACCATGCACACGCAAGCCGTGCTGCAGCTCGAGCTCGAGACGGACCTGCGCAGGGCGCTGGAGCGGGAGGAGCTGGTCGTCCACTATCAGCCGATCGTCGACCTGCGCGACGGCCGTCTCGCAGGGTTCGAGGCGCTCGTGCGCTGGCAGCATCCACGACGCGGCCTGATGCAGCCGGCCGATTTCATTTCCCTCGCGGAGGAGACCGGCGCAATCGTGCCGATCGGGTGGTGGGTGCTGCGCGAGGCCTGTCGCCAGATGCGGGAATGGGACGATCTCTACCCTGACGGCGAGCTGACCGTGAGCGTGAACGTGTCGGGTCGGCAGTTCGCGCAGCCGGACCTCCACGAGCAGCTCGACCGCATCCTTGCAGAGACGCGCTTCGAGGCACGCCGGCTCAAGCTGGAGATCACCGAGAGCGCCGTTGTCCGCGATTCCGCCGCCGCCGCGATCACGCTTGCCACCCTGCGCGAACGTGGCGTGCAGCTGTGCCTCGACGACTTCGGCACCGGCTACAGCTCGCTGGGCTACCTGCACGCCTTCCCGCTCGATACGATCAAGATCGATCGCACCTTCGTCGCGGCGCTCGGGAACGATGCACCGACGACCGAGCTGCTGCAGACGATCCTGGAGCTCGGCAGGACGCTCGGGATGGAAGCAATCGCCGAAGGCGTCGAGAGCGCCGAGCAGCTCGAGCTGCTGAAGGCGCTCGGGCCGCGCCACGTACAGGGCTTCTTCTTCGCTTCACCGCTGCTGCCGGCGGAGGCCGAGGCACTGATCCGCGAGGGCAGGAGCTGGCAGTAGAGCAGCGGGCGCACCGATGCCAGCTGCCGACCGCGACTGCGTGGACCGCCCGGCACGAGCGCCGGCGTTCAGTCTGCTCCCTGCGTCTCGACCCGCACGAATTTGAACACGCGTCCACCCTCGCCGCCGCGCGTCAGCACGTACAGCTCCGATGCCGCATCTTCTCCGAACGAGAGCACGTTGCCGATCGCGCCGACGCTCCACTCCTGCTCATCCGTGACACCGTTGCCTACCACCCGGAAGCTGCGGATCCATCCCGCACAGAAGTCGCCGTAGAAGTAGTGGCCGCGCAGCTCCGGTATCGCGTCGCCCCGGTACACGTAACCACCGGTAACGGAGCACGTGGCGTCCCCGTTGGCGTACTCGAGCACGGGCTGCATCAGGTCGCTCGTATCACACGACGATGCATCGAAGCAGTGACGGCCCTCCATGAGGTTCCAGCCGTAGTTGACGCCGGCGCGGCTCGTCGGCACCACGTTGATCTCTTCCCACGCGTTCTGTCCCACGTCAGCGATGTACATCCGGTCCGCCTCGCGGTCGAAGGAGAACCGCCAGGGATTGCGCAGGCCGTACGCCCAGATCTCGCCGCGTGCGCCCGCGACGGTCCTGAACGGGTTGTCGAGCGGTATCGCGTAGGGCTCCCGGCTGTCCACGTCCAGGCGCAGGATCTTGCCGAGCAGCGACGAGAGATCCTGCGCGTTGCCCTGCGGATCCCCGCTGCCACCACCGTCGCCCGTCGCGACATAAAGGGCACCGTCCGGGCCGAACGCGATCATGCCACCGTTGTGGTTTGCGAAGGGCTGCTCGATGGCGAGCACGAGCTCGGCACTCGCCGGGTTCGCGATATCGGGGTCCCCCGACACCTGGTAGCGCTCGATGCGCGTGTCGCCGTTGGTGTCGGTGTAGTTCACGTAGAACCAGCCGTTCGCGCCGTACGCCGGATGGAACGCCAGCCCCAGCAGCCCCTGTTCTCCGCCCGACCGGACCCGCCCGCGAATGTCCAGGAACGGCTCCGCCAGGACTGCCCCGTCCTCGATGATGCGGATCGTGCCTGTCTGCTCTACAATGAAGAGCCGATCGTCGCCCGGCGGTGCCGTCAGAAAGACCGGGGAGTCGAAGCCCTCCGCGACCAGCTCCAGCTCGGTCTCGTTGCCTGAGGGCGGGGGCGCGACGACGCCGCCGTCGTCGCAGGCGGCGAAAAGGACGGCCAGGACGAGCGGTCCGCGAATCCGTGTCATGCAGTGCCTCCGTTGGCTGCGCCAACCCCATCCCCGGGCTGGCGCTGAACGTGCATTTGGCTTCCGTGCCGGCCGCAGCGCGCGCCGGCCCTCTGTACAACGAACGGGCAGGGATGGGACTCAACACGCTGCGCCGGCAGATCCTCGGGATCGCCGATGAAGCAGGCGCGAAGGACGTCGCCGTAGCCTTCTACGACTTCGAGCACCGCGTCGAGTGGAGCCTCCACGCGGAACGGTGGTTCCATGCGGCCAGCACCATCAAGGTGCCCGTTCTCCTGGGCGTGTACGACGCGATCGAGCGCAGTGAGCTCGAGCCGCATTCCCGCGTTCATGTGCGCAACCGGTTCCTCAGTATCGTCGATGGACGGCCGTTTCGCGTGGAGGGCGGACGCGACGCCAACAGTGCGGTCCACGCCGCCATCGGCAGGACCATGACCGCGCGTGACCTTGCCTTCCACATGATCACGACCAGCAGCAATCTCGCGACGAACCTCCTCGTCGACATCGTCGGCATCGAGGCGATCCGGCAGACGATCGACACGCTGCGCCTGCCCGGCATCGAGTTTCACCGCGGCGTGGAAGACATGAGTGCCTGGGAGCACGACGTCAACAACCGGGTCACGGCCCGCGGCCTCCTCACGGCGCTGCGGCTCATCGAGGAGCGTGCAGCGATCTCGGAGGCAGCCAGCGAGGAGATGCTCGAGATCCTGCACGCACAGGAGTTCCGCAGCGGAATCCCCGCCGGGCTGCCCGATGCCGCAAGAGTCGCGCACAAGACCGGAGAAATGTCGACTGTCGCACACGACGCGGGCATCGTTTACCTGGCGGACCGGGCGCCGTACGTGCTGACCGTGCTGACCGAGTGGGAGCCCGATGCGTCCCGTCGCAGCGCCACCATCGCGAGCATTTCGCGAAGCGTATACGAACACGTGTCCGCGGAGCTCACGGTCGATGCCGATTAGCCTGAACGACCTGCCCGTCGTCGATGCGCACGAGCTGCCCCGCGACGTGCGCGCACTGCTCCGGCCCGGCGAGACGCTGCGCGACCGCGAAGGCACGGAGCACGTGCTGCCTCGCTGGTTCTACGAGGTCGACTCCTGGGAGACCGCGCTGGACACCGTGGTCGCGCCCCACTTCATGCTCTGGGAGTTCATGACCATCGACGTGCGGGAGGCCGAGCGCTTCCGGCAGCGCTTCCCCCGCTACGTGCCCTGTGCGATCGCACTGCTGGCGTCCTCTCTCGAAGTGTTCCGGCAGGCCGTCGGCACCTATGTCCACATCGCCGCCAACGGCGGTTATCGGACGCCCTCGCATCGTCTCACGCGCTCGGCTTCGCGTCACTGCTGGGGCAGCGCAGCCAACATCTACCGCGTCGGCGATGACTGGCTCGATACCCGGGAAATGATCGAGAAGTACGCCACCATCGCCCGCAGCGTCCTGCCCGCCGTCTGGATCCGGCCGTACGGCCCCGAAGACGGGATGGCCGACGACCACCTCCACCTGGATCTCGGCTATGTCGCGGCACGCCCGACCGGCGCCACCGCCGCGTCCGAGGACTCCGACGCCGCGGCCTGAACCCTGCACTGCTGTCCCGGCATGTCGGGACAGAAGAAGAACGCGCTGCCGGACCTGGCGGCGGATCAGGAACGCCTTGCGCTCGCGGCAATCGGCATGGAAGCGGAGTTCGTCCTGCTTCTGGATGACGAGGCCGTGAAGCCCGAAGAGGTCTTCGGCTCGCCGCGCGATTTCATCCGCGGCGAGCTCATGCATCGCCGGGGCACCTCCTACCACCTGCCGAATGGCGGTGCCATCTACTTCGATACGGGCGTCATCGAGATTGCGACCCCCGTCATCGAGATCGAAAAAGGCTGCGCCGCGCGCGCTGCCCGCTCGCTCTGGGAAGGCATTCACTTCGTGCGTGCGGAGCTGGATGCCTGGGAACAGCAGGACGGCCGGCAGGCCCGTCTGGCCGGCTTCAGCACCCACTACAGCATCTCCTTCGACGCGGTCCCGAACGGCAACCCGGACAGGAACGTCTACCAGCTGGCGCACCTGCTGACCTACATCCTGCCCGCACCGGTCATGCTGCTCGCCGCGAACCGGCGCTCGACCGGCGTCGGCGTGCGGCCGCGCGGCGACCGCGTCGAGATCACGGTCGACTTCACGCCCAGTCCCGCGCTGATGGTCGCGACCGGCTCGGTGATCACCGGGATCGTGCGTGAAGTGATGAGCTGGGATTCCTTCGCGCTCGACGAGCTCGAGAAGCGAGGCATCCCCGTATTCGCGGGGTTCGCGCCCGTCCCGCATACCACGCGCAAGGGCTGGCTGGCACGCTTCAGCTCCTTCCCGGAGAATCCGTTCGCGACGTCGCCCAGTGCCGTGACCTGGCGCACCACTGACGGCAGGACCCGCAGCCTCCGAGGTATCGCACGGGACATCCTGCGCGTCTTTGCGAGGTCAATCCGTCGCATCGCCGACCCCTTCACGTTCCGCTTCGTCCTGCGGGTGCTCGCGGGCGGTGCACCGTCGCTGCTCGATCTGCCAGACCGGCCGCCGGAATACGAGGATGTCGGCCGCGCATGCGTGTGGGAGCAGCTCTTCCCGCGCCGGTGGATCAACCATTCGCGCTACGAGCGGGTCCTCATCCGCGCAATCGCTGGTCAGCGGCTGCACCTGTTCAACCGGTGGTACACGCCGGTGGGGATGCACGGCTGGTCGCGGGTCGTCTTCCGGCGGGACGACGATCGCACCCGACACACCTTCCCCATCGATTTCCTGCTTGCGCACCTGCGCCGCTGGGACGGCCGACGCGCACGCGCACGGGCATGAAAAAGCGTGCGGCCGACCCGCAGGCCGACCGCACGCACCACCACACCGCCACCACCCCACCTCGAACCACTGACGGACCGGCCCGGCCGTCCGTGACAGCACCTGGCCCGCCGGGCTCCGCTGCCGCGCTCAGAACAGCCGCAGCGCGGACCCCACCCGCTGGAGCAGTGCCGCTGCCTTGCGTCTTGGGCGTGCGACCACGCGCTCCTGCCCGACCGGGACGGACGCCGCGGCGCCGGCAGGAACCGCCGGGATCGCTCCGGCTGCCGCCAGTGCCGGGGACTGCGCGCCGGCGTGCGTGAAGTGCCGCGCGAACAGGAGCGCAACATCATCCACGATGCTGTACAGCACCGGTACCACCACGAGCGTGAGCACCGTGGCAAACGAGAGACCCGCAATCACGGCGATCGCCATCGGTGCCCACCACGCCGCCTGCTCACCTCCCCAGTAGATATTCGGTGAGAGCGAAGTGTACAGGCCGAAGAAATCCAGGTTGAAGCCGGTCGCCAGCGGCACCAGCCCCAGCACCGTGGTGATCGCCGTCAGGATCACCGGCCGGAAGCGCGTGATGCCCGCCTGGATCAGCGCCTCGTCGCGACTCAGCCCATCCCGCGTGCGGAGCAGGTCGATGTAGTCGATCAGCACGATCGCATTGTTGACGACGATGCCGGCGAGTGAGATCACCCCCACACCGGTCATGATGATGCCGAACGGCATGCGGAAGACCATGAGACCGAGCAGCACACCCACGGTCGACATGATCACCGACGTCATGATGATGAACGGCTTGATCACCGAGTTGAACTGCGACATCAGGATCAGCGCGATGAAGGCCAGCGCGATCATGAACGCAGTCATCAGGAACCGCATGGACTCCTGCTGCTCCTCCTGCTCGCCCGTGTAGCGGATCGTATAGCCGGCCGGCAGCGAGAAGTCGCGGAGCACCTGCTGCACCTCGGCGAGCACCGCATTGCTCTGCTCACCCGCGCGGACGTCCGAGCTGATCGTGGCGACGCGGTCCAGGTTGCGGCGCTTCACCACGCCCAGCCCCTCATCCATGCGCCAGGTGGCGACCGAGCTGAGCGGGACCTGGCGACCCTCCGCGAATACCGTCAGGTCGCCGAGCGCGTCCGGGTTCGACCGATACGCTTCGGCCAGTCGCACGGTGATGTCGTACTCGTCGTTGCCGTCGCGGTACTTGGCCGCTTCCGTGCCCTGGATGGCCGTACGGATCGTCATCCCGACCTGTGACGTGCTCAGGTCGTAGAGCGCCGCGCGCTCGCGGTCCACCTCCACCACCAGCTCCGGCCGCTGCGAGCGCATGTCACTGTCCAGCCCCTCCAGCTTCGCGTACACGGGCGCCGACTTGAGCACACCCAGCATCGAATCCGAGAGCGTGCGCAGTGCATCCACGTCCGGACCAACCAGCTCGATGTTGATCGGCTTCCCCGTCGGCGGACCGTTGTCCGGGCGGGTCACGGTGATGTCCGCACCCGCAATGCCGGCACCGATCCGCTGCTGCAGCTCGCGCAGCGTGGCAAAGACGTCGTAGGTCCGCTTGTCGAAATCCACGAAGCTGACGGTGACCGAACCCTCGCCGCCGCCGGAGAACGGACCGCCTGTCGCGGACTGGTTCACCGTTGCCACGATCGATTCCGCGTCGCGGATCCCCTCGAAGCCCTGCAGCCGCTCCTCGATCCGGGTCGCGACGGCGTCCGTGAACTCCGGCGCGGTACCGCTCGGCACATCCACCTGCACCGCCACCTGTGCCGGCGGGATCGACTCCGGGAAGAACTCGACGCCGGCGTTGAACACGCCGAACGCCATCACCACGATCACGAAGGCCGCGGCCATCCCACCGACGATCATGAGCCTGTGGTGCAGCGCCCAGCGCAGCCGGTGCACGTACCAGTCGATCACCCCCGGCAACGCCACGTCCTGGAACCACCGGCCAAGGCGGTCGAGCAGCGTGCGATGCAGCACGACCAGCGCGACCCCGGTGACTGCGAGCAGCACCGCCGTCAGCGGGTTGGACGCCGCCACGAGGAGCAGCACCAGCCCGGCGATGCCCAGCATGGCCCAGCGCGCCGCCGGCCGCAGCGGCCGAGCCGGCACGGTGTCCAGCTTCATGTACAGCGCGCACAGGACCGGCACGAGCACGATCGCCACGAACAGCGAGCTGCTCAGCGTGATGATCAGCGTGAGCGGCAGGAAGCTCATGAACTCGCCCACGATGTCCGGCCAGAACAGCAGCGGCACGAACGCCATGACCGTCGTGAGCGTGGACGTGATCACCGGCACCGCAACCTCGCCGGCGCCCAGCCGCGCAGCGGTAATGTTGTCGTATCCCTCCTCGAGGTGCCGGTAGATGTTCTCGACCACCACGATTGCATTGTCGACGAGCATCCCCAGCGCCAGGATCAGCGCGAACAGCACCACCATGTTCATCGAGATGCCCATGACCTTCATCACGATGAACGACAGCAGCATCGACGCCGGGATCGAGATCCCCACGAACGACGAGTTGCGGACGCCCAGGAAGAACAGCAGCACCGCAACGACCAGGATCAGCCCCGAGATGATGTTGTTCTCCAGGCTGGCGACCATGCTGCGGATGTCGTCGGACTGGTCCGACGTCAGCTTCACCACCGTCGTCGGCGGAAAGGTCGGCTGCATCTGCGCGATCGCCGCTTTCACCGCGTCCGATGTCTCGATGATGTTCTCGCCCGAACGCTTGATGATGTCGAGCGTCACCACCGCGCTCCCGTCCAGGCGCGCGTAGCTGGTGCGGTCGGCAAAGCCGAAATCCACGGTCGCAACGTCACGCACGTAGATCGGTGCGCCATCCTGCAGCAGGACGACCACGTCTTCGATGCTGCGGGGATCGGTGAACTCACCGTCGATCCGGATCAGGTACTCCTGCGCGCCCACATCGATCGAGCCGCCGGGAATCGTTACGTTCTCGGCCGCGATGGCCTCGATCACGTCATCGAACGCGATGTTGTAGAACTTCAGCTTCTGCAGGTCGACATCGACGCGGACCTCCCGCTCGAGTCCTCCGGAGAGCCGCACCTCCAGGATCTGCGGGATCTGCTCGAGCCGGTCCTGCACGTCTTCGGCAACTTCCTTCAACCGCACCAGGTCGTAGTCGCCCGAGACGTTCACCTGCATGATCGGGAACTCGGCGAAGTTGAACTCCGACAGGATCGGCTGTTCCACTTCGCTCGGCAGGTCCGGCTTCGCGAGGTCGACCTTCTCGCGGATCTTGGCCATCGCCTCGTCCATGTCCATGTCACTGCTGAACTCGGCGATGATGTACGACAGCCCCTGGTCGGACGTCGACGTCAGGTCCGTGACCTCGGGGATCTTGTTGACTTCCTCTTCGATGGGACGCGTGACCAGCGTCTCCATGTCCATCGGTGCGACGCCCGGGTAGTACGTCGCGATCGAGATCATCGGAATCGTGATCTCGGGGCTCGACTCCTTCGGAATCGACAGGTACGTCGCGATCCCGATCAGCGTCACCATCGCCAGCAGAACCAGCGCGCTCGTCCGGTTGCCGAGTGCGAGGTTCGTCAGGCCGAATGTGCGGGCGCCCTCCGGCTGGTCCTTCGCTTGTCTGCTCTCGTCGGTCATTGCTCCTCCTCCGCCACCACCCGCACGGCATCCCCGTTCGCAACCTGCTGCTGGCCGACCACGATCACCTGCTCCCCCGCACTCACGCCCGATGCGATCGCGACCTGGCTGCCCGCATCGGCACCGAGCTGAACGGGGCGCGCCTCGGCAAACGTGCGATCGCCCTCACCCGTCACGACGAACACCATGTAGCCGGTCGACACGCGCTGCACGGCCTCACGCGGAACCAGCAGTGCCTCTTCCACCGTGCGTCGCTGCACCTCCAGCCGTGCTACCATTCCGGGCTTCAGCACGCCACTGGCGTTGGCCACCGTGAACTCGACGGGAAACGTCCGCGTCCGTGCGTCCAGGGCCGTACCGACATAGCCCGCTGCACCGCTGAACGTGCTGCCCCCGAGGTGGTCGATCGTGACGCGCACTGCTGCACCCGGCCGGATCTCCGCCGCATAGCGCTCCGGCACCCCGGCCGTCACCTCCACCGGATCCGCATCCACGATCCGCGCGATCGGTGTGCCCGGCGCGACCATCGCACCGACTTCGACCAGCCGGTCATCGAGCACCCCCGCAATCGGAGCACGCACGATGGTGCGCTCCAGCCGCGCCGCCAGCATGCGCGCGTTCGCGGCCGCGGTTTCCGCACCGTACTTCGCCCGCAGGTACGCGATCTCGGTCCCGATCTTCTCTTCCTCCCACAGGCGACGCTGGCGCTCGTATGTTTCCTTCGCGAGCGCCGCCTCGGAACGCGCCTGGTCGTACTGCGCCCGCAGCACCTGGTCGTCGATGCGCGCGACCGGCTGCCCGACACGCACCCGTGCGCCCTTGTCGACATACAGCTCGCGGACTACACCACTCTCCTCGGCCGATACCTGCACGTCGCTGGACGCCTCCAGGGTGCCCGTCAGGGTGATGAACTCCGTGAACTCCCGCGGCTCCAGCTGCACCGTCTGCACGTTGATGATGCGACGCACCGGCTCCGCACCCACGCCCCCGGACGTCGCCGATTCCTGCGCCTCGCCGCCGCTGCAGCCCGCTGCCACCACGACCGCCATCAGTGCGGCCGCCCCGTTGTATCGCTTCAAAGCACTCATTGCCCCGGTGTCTCCAGCGTAAGGGCCACGCCGCCATCCGCCTGCACGTTCGCGCTCACTCCGAGCGCCTCGTCCAGCCGGGCGCGCGCCGTCAGATAGTCGTAGACCGCCTGCGCGTAATTGAACTCGCTCTGTCGGAGCGCCACCTCCGCGTCCGTCAGCTCGAGCGGACTGCTGATTCCTTCACGGTACTGCACACTCGCGATCTCATAACCGCGCTGTGCCTGTTCACGCGCGAGTTGCTGTGCGGCACCTCGCTCGCGTGCCTCCTCGACCTGCGCGAGGAGTGTTTTGACCTCGTGCTCGACCTGGTCGCGCAGCAGCCGCCTGCCCACTCGCGACTGCTCGAGTGCCGCCTCCTTCTGCTGCAGCCTGGCCGGTCGCTGGAATCCGCTGAACAGCGGCAGGCTCACCTCGATGCCGACCTGCCTGCCATACGATCGGAACTCGTCGCTGCCACCGAAGAACGACGGGTCACCGTTGTTCTGCGCATTGATCGAATAGCTGCCGAACAGCGATACCGTCGGCAGATACTCGGCGCGCTCCACGCGCACCTCGGTCTGCCGCAGCCGCTCCGTCAACCTCGCCTGCCGCACGTCCGAGCGGTTCGCCAGCGCCGTCTCGATCGCCTCCTGCACGTCGTCGACGGGCTCCGTCCGCAGGGCGGCGAGGTGCAGACCGGGGGACGAGGAGGCAATGGGCTGCGAGAAGTCGAAGTCGGCGAGCGCGCCGACCACGTTCACGCTGTCGAGCGCCTCCACACCCACCTCGATCGCGAGCGCGCGACGCGCCGCCGCCGCGGCATCATCCGCGCGCCGCAGGTTCGGCTCGACGTTCGCCAGCTCCACCTGCAGCCGCAGGACGTCGTAGTCCGACGCGAGACCTGCGCGGTGCATCGCCTGCGTCTCCTCGAGAGACTGCCGGATGCGGCGCACCGTGTTCTCGCTCAGGCGCGCGCCCTCGTCCGCCAGCAGCACGTCGTAATACGCAACGCGCACGCGGGTCGCGACCGCCGCGGCACGACCACGAACCGCTTCCGCCTGCAGCGACTCATAGCTGTCCGCCGCACCGACGCCCAGGAATGCAGAGGCACGGAACAGCGGCTGCGACGCCCGCAGCTGGAAGCTCCACGTGTTGTCCGCGCCGAACTTCACCGGCACGAGCTCATCCGGATCCGCATCCGGATCGAAGAAGATGCGCGGCAGGAAATTCGTCGGGACCGACAGGTTGCGCGTGTAGCTCGCCACCGCGTCCAGCGATGGCATCACCTCGCCCCACGCCTCGCGCACCTGCCCCTGTGCGGCCCTCAGACCCAGCCGCGCATCGGCGAGCTCACGGTTGTGCTCGAGTGCCAGGACTACCGCCTGTTCCAGCGTGAGTGTCGGTGAGCTGGGGACCTGCTGTGAACCCTGCACCTGCGCCTGCACCGGGGTCGCACAGAGCGCCAGTGCGCCAAGTACGAAAGCCCGCCATCCATATGCTCGCATGGGATCGTCTTCCTTCCCGTTCGTATGCGTACGACACGAATGCACTGCCCTGCTCGGACCGCCTCACCCGGCCGGCGCCGCCCTGCCACTCCGCCAGCCGCCACCCAGCGTCTGGATCGCCTCATCCACCAGGCCCATGAACGACACCTGGTCCGGCGCCGCATCCACCAGGTGACCCGACAGGTAGAGCGATGTCAGACCGTGGACGAGACCCCAGCCGATCAGCGCGATCCGTCGCGCGTCGGCGCCCTGGATCGAGCCATCGCGCAACCCGGCCTCAACGGCCATGACGACTCGGTCGAAGCTGGTTTCTTCCGGACCCTGCGCGCGCTCCGGACACTCGACGTGCGCTGCGGACGGCAGCTCGAACATGACGCGGAAGAAGGCTGCATTCTCCGCCGCGAATCGCGCGTACGCGCGCCCGGTCGCACCGTACTGCTCCGCGCCCGACGCGGTTTCAGGAAGAGCAGCCAGTTCCTCCATCATCACTCCGTGCATCCGGCGAAACCCCTCCCGGATGACCTCGCTCGTCAGCTCTTCCTTGTCCCGGAAGTACAGGTAGATCGTCGCAGGCGAGTACTCGATGCGCTCCGCAATCGCGCGCATCGACAGCGCGTCGAGACCCTGCTCGGACAGCAGGTCGCGCGCGGCTTCCACGATCCGCGCCCGCAGCATCTCCTTTTCCCGCTCCCGCCGCTCGGCAATGCCCATCTCGTACGGCCTCCTGATCCCTTGCCCGTGGGCCGGCCCTGACCGGCTCCCACAAACTGAACGCCGTTAACTTAACGGCGTTCAAGATATGAGACAAGTTCAGGAAACAGGGCCTTTTCGCGGCAGCGGTCGGCTGCAAACGGAGGTGCCGCAGTGCTTCTGGTGTTGTAGACGAACCGGGAGCCGCGGATACAACAGGCAGGACGCCAGCGGCGCAGCGGTTTACAACCTGCCCCGCCGGGTGGAATCCGTGATTCCGATGGGACGGAAAGGAAGTGAACGGAGGGGGTGGGATTCGAACCCACGGACCTTTCGGTCGCTCGATTTCAAGTCGAGTGCATTCAACCGCTCTGCCACCCCTCCCGAGCCGGCGCCCCGAAGCTAAATGGAGGGCGCGGGGGCGGTCAATTGGCGCTAGTCGCCGCTCTCGACCGCGACGAGACGGGCATACACGCCCTGGCTTGCGTGGCTGCCGTTGGCATCGAAGTCGGGGCAGTACAACTCGTAGGTGCCCGGAGAGAGGTCGAGTCGCAGCGTTGCATCCTCCCCGCTCATGATGTTGGAGACGGCCCAGGAGTCGTCGACACTCTGAATACGCACGGAGTGGCGGCTGGCGCCGCGGTTGGCGAACAGGATGCTGACGTCACCGGCGGGGACGGTGTCGACGGAAAGGACGATGCTGGTGTCGTCGACGGTAGCGTGAACGATCTCGGTGGTGGGCTGCGCGGCGGCTGCGCTGTCACGGTTGGCCGCTTCGCTGCTGGCCTCGCGGTCGCCGCACGCGAACAGCATGGAAACGGCGACGATCGATGTCCAGCGCATGCGTCCTCCCGGTGCGTACCCGGGAGGACACAGGCGCAAGTTGCAGGCCCGTCAGCTCAGTGCCGGAACACTCGCCGACCGGTGAACAGCATGGCGATGTCGTGCTCGTCGGCGGCGGCGATGACCTCCTCGTCGCGCACGGATCCACCCGGCTGCACGATCGCGCGCACACCGGCGTCGGCGGCGGCATCGACGCCGTCGCGGAAGGGGAAGAACGCATCGGAAGCGAGCGCGGCGCCGGCGATGCGGGCGCCGGTGTCATTGGCCTTCATGACTGCGATGCGGGAAGAATCGACGCGACTCATCTGGCCTGCGCCGATCCCGATGGTGCGCTCGTCCTTTGCGAGCACGATTGCGTTGGACTTGACCGCGGCGGAGGCGCGCCAGGCGAAGCGCAGGTCGCGCATCTCGGTGTCGGTCGGCTGCCGTTTGCTGACCACGCGCCAGTCGGTCTCCGGAAAGCGCATGATCATGCGATGCTGCACGAGCAGCCCGCCGCGCACGCGCTTGAAATCGAGCTCGTCGTCGCCGGCGGGCGCTACCGGCAGCACGATCAGCCGCAGGTTCTTCTTCTTCTGCAGTCGCTCGCGCGCCTGCTCGTCGAATCCGGGCGCAACGATGATCTCGAGGAACGCTCCTGACAGCTTTTCGGCGGCGGCCGCATCGACTGGCCGGTTGAATGCCACGATGCCGCCGAATGCGGAGACCGGGTCGGCCGCGTTTGCGCGCTCGTATGCCGAGGCCTGGTCGTCGGCGATCGCGATGCCGCAGGGAGTGGTGTGCTTGATGATCACGCAGGCGGCGCGAGGCTCGTCGCTCCATGCGGAGATCGCCATGGTCGCGGCCTCGACGTCGAGCAGGTTGTTGAAGGACAGCTCCTTGCCGTGCAGCTGCCGGAGTGCCGGCAGTGAGCCTTCGGGTGGGGCGTCCTCGGCATAAAAGGCAGCGGGCTGATCGGGGTTCTCCCCGTAGCGCAGCGACTGGACGCGGGTCAGGCGCAGATCGATGGTGTCCGGGAACGCGGTCGCTGCCTCGTCCTCGGTCGCGTCGGCCTGCGCCTGCGCGCGGAAGTAGGCGGCGATGGCACTGTCATACCGGCCCGTGTGCTCGAACACCCTGGCGGCGAGGGAGCGGCGAAGCGTGTCGTCTGCGCTGTCGTCGCGAAGCGCCTGCAGCACCCGTTCGTAGTCTGCGGGATCGACCACGACGAGCACACCCGCATGGTTCTTCGCTGCGGCCCGCAGCATGGTCGGCCCGCCGATGTCCACCTTCTCCATGGCCTGCGGAATCGGCGCGCCGCTCGCGACAGCCTCGTGGAACGGGTAGAGGTTCACTGCGACGAGATCGATCGGCTCATAGCCGTGCTCGCCGAGGGCGGCCATGTCGTCGGAACGGTCGCGCCGCGCGAGGAGCCCCGCGTGCACGGCGGGATGCAGCGTCTTGACGCGTCCGTCCATCATCTCGGGATGCTGCGTGATGTCACTGACATCGCGCACGGGCAGCCCGGCCTCGCGCAGGGTTCGTGCGGTTCCGCCGGTGGACAGCAGCTGCCAGCCGAGCTCGTGCAGAGCGGTTGCGAACTCGACTACACCCGTCTTGTCCGAGACGCTGATCAGCGCGTTCGGCATGTCACTCCTCCTCTGGGAGTCCGAACGCCGCGCGCATGGCCTCGACTGCAGGCGCATCGTGCGCCGCGGCGACGAACTTGAATTCTGGTTGAGGCAGCGGCGCCTGGCCGCGCAGCTCCCGCACGAGTCGCTCGATGGCGATCGGGTAGAGCTGGTGCTCGACGCGCAACACGCGTGCTGCCAGCGTTTCGGGTGAATCGTCCGGGAACACGGGTACCGGCCACTGTGCGACGGGCCGCCCTTCGTCGTACGCCTCGTCGACGTAGTGAACGGTGGCGCCGGTCACGCGCACACCGGCGCGCAGCACCGCCTCGTGCACGCGCGTGCCGTACATGCCCGGCCCGCCGAACGCCGGGAGCAGTGCCGGATGGATGTTGACGATGCGTCCGCGGTAGCGCTCCACCACGGGGGCGGGCACGAGGCGCAGATAGCCCGCGAGCGCGATCACGTCGATTGCGGCACCGTCCAGTGCGGCCAGCGTGGCGAGTGCAAGCTCCTCTGGATCGGCGCCGCGCACCGGGATGAGCGACCGCTCGATACCCGCGTGATCGGCGCGCTCCAAAGCGCGGCACTCGCGGTCGGCGACGACGAGCGCGATGCGAGCGCTTGCGGCGCGCTCGCCATTGAACCAATCGATGAGTGCCTGGAGGTTGCTGCCGCCGCCCGATGCGAAGACGGCGATGCGCATGCTCATGCCAGCGAGCCGCCGAAGTTCGGGACGAGGAAGGGATTGCCCACGCGCTCCCGTTCAACGGTCGTGCTCGGTCCGTGGCCGGGGTACAGCACGGTCTCGTCCGGGAGTGTGAGCACCTGCGACCGGATCGACTGCATCAGCGTGGGCATGCTGCCGCCGGGAAGGTCGGTTCGGCCGATGGACCCGGCGAACACGACGTCACCCACCAGGGCGAAGCCGCCTTCCCCGGAATAGAACATCACGTGGCCGGGAGAGTGCCCCGGCACGTGGCGGACTTCCAGCTCGATGCCGCCGAAGCGCAGGCGCTGGCCGTGCTCGAGCGTGGCGTCGATGGGCGGCTGGCTCTCGACCTCGAGTCCGAAGGCCACGGCCTGCTGCTGTACGCGATCGTACAGCGCGCGGTCGTCAGCGTGCATGTGGATCGCTGCGCCGGTGCGCCGCACCAGCTCGGCGACACCTTCGATGTGGTCCAGGTGCGCGTGCGTCAGCAGGATCGCCTCGCAGAACAGGCCGTTGTCGACGAGGAAGTCTGCCATCGTGGGTGCGGCGGCGCCGGGGTCGATCGCGACGGCGAACGTCGCGTCGTCCTCCCACACGATGTACCCGTTCTGTGCGAACGCACCCGACGCGAACGTCTCGACGTGCAGCCTGCTCATGCGCCCTTGTCCGGTGTGCGTGCCGATCGTGGCTGTCGGGGATCCGGATGCGTCATGCGCAGCCGCAGCCGTTTGCGGCAACGGCCATGCTGCGGGCCTCGATTGCCTCTTCCTCGTCCGTCGGCAGCCGCCAGCCGCCGGCGATCGCGAGCATGCCGCGCAGCGCCTGCTCGGCCCGGCTGCGGATGCCCTCATCCAGCACGACCTCGTGCTGCTCGTGATCCAGGGACCACGCGAGCTTGGCCAGGGTGTTCACCTTCATGTTGCCGCAGATCGCCGCCCGCGACAGCGGAATGATCGTCTTCTCCGGGAAGCGCGCGATCAGCCGGTCGATGAGCCCGCGCTCCGTGCCGATGATCAGGGAGTCATAACGCTCCGCGATCTCGGCCATGGCGGACGTCGAGACCACGAAGTCCGCGCGCTCGAGCAGGTCGCGGCGCGCTTCGGGGTGGATCACGACCTTCGCGTCGGGATGGGCGCGCTGCGCTTCGTCCAGCTCCTGCATCACCATGTCGTCGTGCACGTAGCAGTAGCCTTCCCACGCGATGATCTCGCCCGGGTCACCCGTGTGCTCGGTGCTCGACGCGGGACGGAACGCACGCCCGCTGCGCTCCGCGACGTACTTCGCGAGGTTGCGATCGGGGACGAAGATGATGGGCCGATCGCGCTCGATCGATTCGACGACCTGCACCGCGTTGGAGCTGGTGCAGCAGATGTCGCTCTCCGCCTTGACCTCGGCGGTCGAGTTCACGTAGGTCACGACTGCGGCGTTCGGGTGCTGCGCCTTGAGCTGCCGCAGCGAGGCACCCGTGACGAAGTCGGCCATCGGACATCCGGCACGCAGGTCCGGCATCAGCACCTTCTTCGACGGCGAGAGGATCTTCGCCGTCTCCGCCATGAAGTGCACGCCGCAGAACATGATGACGTCCGCATCGGTGTCTGCCGCGGTCTGGGACAGACCGAGCGAGTCACCGACGAAGTCGCTGACGTCCTGGATCTCGCCGCGCTGATAGTTGTGTCCCAGGACCACGGCGTTCAGCTCGCGCTTGCGCCGCAGGATGCGCTCGGTCAGCTCCTCGCGCGAGAGCCGGGCGTAGTGGAGTGGGCTGGCAAGCGGCGTCACCACCGGTGCGATCATCTCTTTCCCTCAGGTAGAGGCAGCACGGGCCCGCAGGAGACCATCCCGCGGGCCCGCAGCGATCCGCGAACTGCGCGGTACGTCAGACCGTGAACGAGCTGCCGCAACCGCAGCCGCCCGAAGCATTCGGGTTCTTGAACGTGAACCCGGCGCCCATCATGGTCGTCACGTAGTCGATCTCGACGCCATCGAGGTACTGGCCGCTGAACGGGTCCACGAAGAGCTTGATGCCGCTCGCCTCGAAGATCTCGTCGTCGTCCTGCGGCTCGTCCTCGATGTTCAGCCCGTACTGGAAGCCGGAGCAGCCACCCGGCAGCACTGCCACCCGCAGGCCCGCCTGGTCCGTCGTGCCCTGCTCCGTCATGAACTTCTGTACCTCGGCGATCGCCGTTGGTGTGACCGTGATGGTCATCGGCATTCCTCCCAATGTTCGGCTCGGACGCGCACTCTGGCGCGTTTCCGTTGATACACTGCAGCACACGTCCGGTTTCGCCCGAAAGCTACCGGGCACGCCCCCGCACGTCAACCGCGAACTCGTTGCGCGCCAGCGGTTTCCCCACACCGTGCGGGGCGTTCCCCTACTGCGGCGGCGCTCCGGCACCGCCGAGGGCCAGTTCGACCGCGCCGGCAAAGTCGTCCGCCACGGCGACGGCGGCATCGACCGCGGTCTCGCTCGTGCGCCCGTAGCCGGTCCGTACCAGGATCCCGCGACCGCCCAGAGCCGCCGCGGGCTCGACGTCGCTCGTCTTGTCTCCGATGAACACCGAGGCGGCCAGGTCGATGTCGTGCTCGGCCGCCGCCTGGCGGTAGAGCGCGAGGCCCGGCTTGCGGCAGTCGCAGGGTCCGGTGATCGCAGGGTGATGGGGGCAGACATAGACGCCGTCCAGCGCAACGCCGGACCCCGCGAGCAGCTCGTCCAGGCGCTGGCGCACGCGGTCGTAGTCGGCGGCACGGATCAGCCCCCGCGCGATGCCGGACTGGTTCGTCACCACGATCAACCGGTAGCCCCGGTCGCGCAGCGCCTGCAGCCCCTCCACCACGCCGGGCAGGAGCGTGACACCGTCGGGATCCCCGAGGTAGCTGCGCTCTTCGATCAGCGTACCATCACGGTCGAGGAACGCGGCCGGGCTGCTCATGTGCGCAGCGCGCAGACGGCTTCGACCAGTGCACCCTCATCCTCCTGGCGCACCGTGCGCACATCCAGGAGCAGGCGCCCATCGCGTACCAGCGCCACGACAGCAGGCGACCCGGCACGGAGCCCCGACTCCATTGCGGCGGCCGGCAGATCCGCCTCGATCGCCACGGCAAAGCCGGGCAGGTGCACGTCCGGCAACGCACCGCCCCCGACAGCGCCGTCTGCCGGCAGCACACGGGTCGTGATCCCGCACGCGTGGATCTGGGCGGCGATCGCGTCGGCGCGCCGCTTCAGCTCGTCTGCCGGCGCTGTGATCATGCGCAGCACGGGCACCTGCTCCAGGGCGTGCAGCGGGTCACGGTACAGCGCGAGCGTCGCCTCGAGTGCGGCCAGCGTCAGCTTGTCGACGCGCAGTGCACGACAGAGCGGGTTGCGGCGCATCGCTTCGATGAGGTCGGCGCGCCCGATCAGCACGCCAGCCTGCGGCCCGCCCAGCATCTTGTCCCCGCTGAACGCCACGACGTCCGCGCCCTCTGCCAGGGAGCGCTGCGGTGTCGGCTCGCCCGCAAGGACTGCGGGCGGCGGCTCCAGCAGCAGACCCGAGCCGAGATCGTGAACGAGCGGCAGTCCCGCACGGCGGGCGATCGGCGCCAGCTCGGCGAGACTCGCTTCCTCGACAAAGCCGCTCATGTGGAAGTTGGAGCGGTGCACCTTCAGAAGTGCAGCGACGCCGCGGTCGAGGGCGCGCTCGTAATCCTGCGCACGCGTCCGGTTGGTCGCGCCGGTCTCGACCGGCCGTGCCCCGCTGCGCGCAATGATCTCCGGCACGCGAAAGCCGCCGCCGATCTCGACCAGCTCACCGCGTGACACGACCACTCCGCGTCCCGAGGCGATCGTGTTCAGCGCGAGCACGAGCGCGGCAGCGTTGTTGTTCACGACGAGTGCCGCCTCGGCGCCGGTCAGCTCGCGCAGCAGCTCCTCGCAGTGGACGTAGCGTGAGCCGCGCCGCCCCCGCGCCACGTCGTACTCGAGGTTCGCGTAACCGGCCGCGACGCGCACCATTGCATCGATCGCTTCCGCGGCGAGCGGTGCACGCCCCAGGTTCGTGTGCAGCACGACTCCCGTCGCATTGATGACGGGGCGGAGCGACGGGCGTGCGCGCCGCTCGAGCTCCGCTTCCACCGCGCCGGCGTACCACGCGTCGTCGGGTGCGTCATCGGCGCCCGCGGCCAGTCGGCTTCGCACGCCGTCCTGCACCGCCTGCAGCGCTGCAACCACGCGCGCCCGCGAGGCAGCCGACAGCAGCGGCTGGAAGGCGTCGCCGGAGAGCAGCCGATCGATCGAAGGGATCGATCGACGCGGATCCTCCAGGTGAGCGCTCACGGGCGGCGGGCCGGCTGCGGAGGCGGAGTGCGCGTCGGAGGCGGCGGAGTCCGCGTGGTGTCCGTCGGCACCGGCGTCGGGGGCGGCGGAGTCCGCGTGGTGTCGGGCCGCACCGGCGTCGGCGTCGGGATCCGCGTGGTATCGGGAAGGACGCGCACGGGGGCTGGTGGAATGCGCGTCGTGTCCGGCGCGACGCGCAGGCTGTCCGGTGCAGCAGCGGTCGTGTCGGGCCGCAGCCGGGTCGTGTCCGGGAGCGCCCGCGCTGTGTCGCGTGGCGTGATCGTGAGCGGTGCCATGCCCCCGCCGTCCGGATACCCGTTGATGTTCGTGATACCGGTCACACCGATCAGGTACTCGCCCGGTGCGGGCGGTGATGCCGGCACCGCGAAGAACTCGCGCGCGGGAAGCGGCACGCGAACGGAGTCCGCTGCTGCCTGTCCAGCCCGTTGTGCGGGAGGCCCGACGGGCTCAGCGGCCACCGTATCCTGCACCACCGCCAGCGAATCAGGCAATGCGGCATCGGCAAGCATGTCCGGCCGGGCAGCACTGTCAGCGCGCGCGGGCTGTGGCGCCGAGAAGCGCACAGTGAACGCAACCGGGAGCGGTGTCGTATCCGGCAGCGCGTACAGTGTCGCGGTTGCGTCGGCAATGCCGGTCGAATCGACGTAGTCGTCGAGCTGCACGCGTACAGCGCCGTCCTGCATCGCCGCGCCAAGCACGCGCGCGGCGGTTGTGTCGAACGGCAGGATCGCGAGATCCTGCGCGAGCGTGTCGGCGCCCAGGGTGACGCCCAGCGCACGCGACCGCGGCTCGGCGGGTCCCGGCGTCCAGTCCTGGTTCGCGTCTGCGTAGGCCATCAGCTCGTACTCGCCCTCGGGCAGGTTGAGCAGCGCGAAGAAGCCGTCGGTCGCTACCGGCGTCACGTACACGGTGGAGTCCGCCTGACGCACTGCTTCCACGACCGCGCGCTGGGGCGGACGCCCCGTGATCCGCTCGGTCACGATCCCGGCGAGCGCGGTCTGGGGGATCTCGGGCCCCGTGGAGAACACGAGCTCCGCGGGCTCGGTGCGCTGATTGCCGAACAGGTCGCGCAGTTCCGGCAGGATCACGATCCGATAGATCTGCCCCGCTCGCCAGCCGCCCTGCATCTCGACGCGCAGCTCGGAGCCGCTGCGGCGCACCCGGACATCGCCCGTGCGCGGCGATACAATCACTGCGTCCTCGGCGCCCTGCTCGCTCAGCCGTTCGTTGAAGCGGATGACGACTGCCCCGCGCAGGTCGGGCACGACGCTGAGCGGCTCGGGCACGGTCGCAACCACCTGTGGCGGCTGCTGGTCGCGCTCGCCGCCCGGCGGTGCACCGTACTGTGCGCAGCCGAGCAGCGCGACCGCCGCGACCAGTGCGCGGCGCGGGCTCACGTCAGCGCCTTCAGCTTCTCGGCGAGCCGCTCCCGCTGCTCGCGCAGCGACGCGGCCTTTTCACGCTCGCGTGCGACGACATCGGCCGGAGCGCGCGCAACGAACGTGTCGTTTGCGAGCTTGCCCTCCGTCCCGCGCAACTGTCCCTCGAGCCGCTGCAGCTCCGCGGACAGGCGCGCACGCTCGCGCTCCATGTCGATGACGCCGGCCAGCGGAATGAACAGCTCCGTGCCGCCCCGCAGCACCGCGTGTGCGCCGCCCGCACCGGAGCCGTTGCCGCGCTCGATGGCATCCACCCTGGCCATGCGCCGCAGTGCGCGCTCCTCTGCAACCAGCGCCGCTTCCAGTGGCGCGTCCACCTTGCCCAGGCGAACCTGCAGCGGTGTGGACGGCGGCACCTTGTACTCGGTGCGCAGTGCGCGCACGGTGCCGATCAGCTCGATCAGCGCGTGCATGCGCGCTTCGGCATCCGCATCGATGCGTGTTGCTTCGGTCTGCGGCCACGGCGCGACGATGAGCGACTCCGCAGGCAGGACTCCGCCCGCGGTCGGCAGCTTGCGCCAGAGCGCCTCCGTCACGAACGGCATGATCGGATGCAGCAGTCGCAGCACCGTATCGAGTGCGACGACGAGCGTTGCCTGCGCGGCGGCGCGCCCCGCGGCGGGCGCGTCGTCGAGCATGCGCGGCTTGATCAACTCGAGGTACCAGTCGGCCAGCTCGTTCCAGAAGAACGCGCGCGCGGCCTCCGCCGCCTCGTCGAACCGGAACTGCTCGAGCTGTCGAGTGACCTCGGCAGTCGCGCGGTTCATGCGCGACAGGATCCAGCGGTCCGCGAGCTCGAGATCGCCTTCCACCTCCGCGAGTGACGGCACGTTCTCCGCCGGCAGGTTCATCAGAGCGAAGCGGGCGGCGTTCCACAGCTTGTTCGCGAAGTTGCGGCCCGGCGCGAACGAGTCCTCGAGGTTCTCCGGATCGAGCTGCACGTCCGTGCCGGGGCCGGCTGCGCTGACGACCGTATGGCGCAGTGCGTCGGCGCCGAACAGCTTCACGACCTCGATCGGATCGATGCCGTTGCCGAGCGACTTCGACATCTTGCGACCCTGCATGTCGCGCACGGTGCCGGTCAGGTATACGTCCGTGAAGGGCGCCTCTCCCATGAACTCGTAACCGGCCATGATCATGCGCGCGACCCAGAAGAACAGGATCTCGGGCGCAGTCACGAGCGTGTTCGTGGGATAGAACGCCTTCAGGTCCTCGGTCTGCTCCGGCCAGCCCAGCGTCGAGAAGGGCCAGAGCCACGACGAGAACCAGGTGTCGAGCACGTCCGGGTCCTGCTCCATGCTCGTGCCGCCGCACTTCGGGCACGACGTCGGGTCCTCGCGCGCGACGATCGTCTCGCCGCAGCCGTCGGCGCGACAGTACCACACCGGGATCCGGTGGCCCCACCAGAGCTGCCTGGAGATGCACCAGTCGCGGATGTTCTCGAGCCAGTGCTCGTAGATCTTGCGGAAGCGTTCCGGCGTGAAGCGCACGCGTTCGGTCTGCGCAGCGCGCAGCGCGGGCTCGGCCAGCGGCTTCATGCGCACGAACCACTGCTCCGAAAGACGCGGCTCGACGATCGTGCCGCAGCGGTAGCAGTGCGGCACCGCGTGACGGTGATCTTCCACGCGCTCCAGCAGCCCCTGCTCCTCGAACGCCGCGACGACCCGGCGCCGCGCCTCCATCCGCTCCAGGCCACGGAACGGCTCCGGCACGGAATCGTTGAGGTGCGCGTCGGGCGTCAGCACGTCCAGCATCGGCAGAGCGTGCCGGCGCGCCACCTCGAAGTCGTTGGGGTCGTGCGCGGGAGTGATCTTCACTGCCCCGCTGCCGAACTCCGGATCGACGTAATCATCGGCAACGATCGGAATCCGGCGAGCGGCGAGCGGCAGGTCGACCGAGCCGCCCACGAGCGAAGCGTAGCGGCCATCCTCGGGGTGCACGGCAACGGCAGTGTCGCCGAGCATCGTTTCCGGCCGCGTCGTCGCCACGACCAGGTACGGCCGGCCGTCCGGCAGCCGCGGCAACCCCGCAGCGTCATCCGCGTCCGCAAGCGGATAGCGCAGGTGATAGATCCGGCCGTTCGTCTCCTCCGCCTCGGCCTCCTCGTCGGAGAGCGCGGTCAGGCAGCGAGGACACCAGTTGATGATGTAGCTGCCGCGGTAGACCAGCCCCTTCTCGTAGAGCCGGACGAAGACTTCGCGCACCGCGCGGGACAGCTCCGGCTCCAGCGTGAAGCGGGTGCGCTCCCAGTCGCAGGAGCAGCCGATTGCGCGCAGCTGCTGCAGGATCGTGGAGCCGGTCTCATCGACGAACGACCAGACGCGCTCGACGAACTTCTCGCGTCCCAGGTCGTCGCGGGTCAACCCCTCCTGTGCGATCTGGCGCTCGACCACGTTCTGCGTCGCGATGCCCGCGTGGTCGGTGCCCGGCAGGTACAGCGCTTCGCGGCCGCGCATGCGCTCGAAGCGCGTCAGCACGTCCTGAATCGTGTTGTTCAGCCCGTGTCCCATGTGCAGCACCGCCGTGACGTTCGGCGGCGGGATCACGATGACGTAGGGGTCGGCGGCGTGCGCCACGACCGCACGCTCGTCGGCATGGAAAAAACCGCGCTCTTCCCATTCGGTGTAGAGCGCGTGCTCGAATTCACTCGGGTCGTACCGGGTCGGCAGCGGCTCGCGCATGCTCCATCTCGATCAGGGGTCAATCAGGGAGGGTAGCAGGCGCGGCTCAGAAACGTCAACCGCGCGCGACAGTGGCCGCGCGCGGTCCGGGGAACGGAATGTCGCGGGCGGATCAGACCGCCGGCGGACCGCCACCGCCGGGCGGTGGCTCCATGCCCGGCTCCTCCTCACGCTCTTCTTCGGCGGCCTGCGCCTCGAATGCGTCCGTCACCATGTCGACACGGTCGTCGCGACGCTCGGGATCGGTCGAGGCGCCCTGCCTCCGCCGGCCCGTGCCGACACCCACGCCGTACCAGTGCTGCTCGCGCAGTGCGGGATCGCCTTCCGCGTAGCGGCGCTGGCGCTCGCTCATGCGCGAGCTCTCCATGCCGACCTCGAGCCGGTTGACGACGGTGTTCACGCCGTCGACGCCCTGCGTCACCTCCACTGCCCGCCGCAGCTCCGACGGTGTGCCGACCGAACCGGTCAGCTCGATGACCCCGGGCGAGATCGCCGCCACCTCGATGCCGCAGCGCGACGTCGTCTCGTCCTCGAGCAGTGCATTCACCACCTGGTCCTCGAGCGTGTTCTGCCCGGTCGTCCGCTGCGAGCGGCGCGGCCAGCCGCGCGCACGAACGGTCCACAGTGCCGCCGCCGCAACGCCCGCGGCCGCGCCGACGGCCATCGTCCACGCCGTGCCGTGCGTCTTTCTGGATGTGCGCATCATTCTGCTCCGTTTGCTCAGACGTTTTCCGGGCAACGGAGGGTGCAAGGGACGGGCCGTCTAGCGCGGGGGATTTTCCTGCCTCTGCTGCTGGCGCTCACGCTCCTTGCGCTCGCGCACCGCCTTGACCCGCTCCTCGAACGTTTCCTTCCCCTCCTGGCGTGCTGCCTGCGCCTGGATCTCGCCCCAGTCGCGCACGCGACCCGCCACCTCGTCGCGCTTGCCGGGGCCGGGCGAAAGGTTGATCGGAACGGGGATCGTGATGTCACCGAGATGGATCCCCTCGGGCGACACGCCCCAGCGGCCACCATCGTCGTCGGTCCGCGTCCAGTCGACGGCCCGTGCCGCTTCGGCGGCCGCGAGCGCAACGGAGTCGTTGTACGCGTCGAGGCGGCTCGACAGCCGGGAGTTCGCCTCCGCCCGAGGATCGAGGGGAGTGTGGATCGGGCTGGGCGCCCGCCACACCTCGCGGTTGCGCGCAGCGGGGCTGAGCAGCTCGCTGAACGTGGATGCACCGCGCGTCGGGGCCGGCTGGTCCGCAGTGGGCGGTGCTTCACGGACGATCGGGAGGTTGGCGGGCAGGTCGAACGAGGTCCGTGGCTGCACCGCGGGCTCCGGCTCGTCGGGCAGCACGTCGCCAGCGACCGGCTGAATCTGCTCGATCCGGGTCCCCTGTACCGGCCGCACCGCCACGACCCGGGTCGCGCTGGCGCTCAGGTCGGTGTATGTGACGCGTTCGAAGCGGAGTCCGAGGAAGAAGAAGGCGTGGAGAGCGGCCGAAATGAGGGCGGCCGCGACCCACGCGCTGCGCGTAGACGGCCGCTCGCGGCGGGGCGGCGGCTCGGGGCCGGCCCGCGCGTGCGGAGCCGGCGGATTACGCGCGGGCAGGACTGCATTCATCGTCCGGGTTGTAACCCCGTAACCATATCCGGTTCCGCGGTTTCCAGCACCCGGGCCAGGCGTCGCGCGGCCTCCTGGAGCACGTCGGCACCGCGTGTGAGCGCGACCCGGAAGAAGCCCTGTCCTCCGGCGCCGAGCGCCGCGCCCGGCATGATCACGACGCCCTCCTGCAGCAGCGCCTGGCGCGCCAGCGTTTCCGAATCGAACCCGGTCGGCACCGGCACCCAGAGGTACATCGTGGCGCGCGGTGACGTCGCGTCGAAGCCGGCTGCGCGCAGCGCGCCAACGGCCGCGTCCCGACGCGCCTGGAACTCGGCGACGTTGCCGGGCACCCACTGGGCGGAGGTCTCCAGCGCCGCACGTGCCGCCGCCTGGACGGCCAGGAACTGACCCGTGTCGACGAACGACTTCACGCGTGCGAGCGCGGCGATGACATCCGCGCTACCCGCCGCCCAGCCGATGCGCCACCCCGTCATGTTGTACGTCTTGGAGAAGGAGTGGAACTCGACCGCGACGTCGCGCGCGCCCGGGATCTCGAGAATGCTCGGCGGACGGTATCCGTCGAACGCGATCTCGCTGTACGCGTTGTCGTAGACGAGCAGGACGTCGTTGCGCAGACAGAACTCGACGGCGCGCTCGAGATACTCGCGCGGTGCGATCGCGGCGGTCGGGTTGTTCGGGTAGTTGAGGTACAGCACGCGCGCGGTTTTGACGACGTCCGCGGGCAGCTCCTCGAACGGGATCAGGAAGTCGTGCTCGGGGCGCAGCGGCACCGCGAAGGGGCGTCCCCCGGCCAGCAGTGTGCCGCCGACGTAGGGCTGGTAGCCCGGGTCCGGCAGGATCGTGCTGTCACCGGGTGACACGTACGCGAAGGCCAGGTGTGCGATGCCCTCCTTGGATCCGATCAGCGGCAGCAGCTCGCGGTACGGATCGAGCTCTACGCCGAAGCGCTCCTGCATCCAGGCAGCGACGCGCTCGCGAAACGCAGGCAGCCCGAGCTGGAACGGGTAGCGGTTCATCGCGACGTCGCGCGTCGCCGCGACCAGCGCCTCGACCGCGGCCGGGGGCGGGGCCAGGTCCGCGTCGCCGGCGCCGAGATCGATCACATCGACGCCGCGCGCGATCAGCTCGCGCTTGATCTGCGGGACATCGGCCAGCGGGTACGGCGGAAAGTTATCGAAACGGCTTGCGAGCCGGATGCGTGTCATGCGCTTGCTCCTGGGGGGTGCACCGGCACCCGTTGTTCGTCCTGGTCCCTCCGTGCGCGCACCACCCGGTTGCGCACGGTCGTCATGCCCTGCAGCTCCACTTCGACCTCGTCGCCTTCACGCAGCGGTCCTACGCCCTCCGGTGTTCCGGTCGCGATGATGTCGCCCGGCTCCAGCGTCATGATGCGCGAGATGTAGGCGATCAGCTGCGGTATGCCGAATACCATGTCGCTCGCGCGACCCTCCTGGCGCTGCTCTCCATTGACGCGGCAGCAGACCGCGAGCGTACGCCAGTCGACGCCATCCGCCGGGACCATCCGTCCCACCGGACAGAACGTGTCGAAGCCCTTGGCTCGCGTGAACTGTACGTCGCGCTTCTGTAGGTCACGGGCCGTGACGTCGTTGAGCGGCGCGTAGCCGGCGACGTACGCAAGCGCATCGGCCTCGGCGACGTCGCGTGCACGCTTGCCGATCACCACCGCGATCTCCGCCTCGTGCTCTACCTGCTGCGATTCCGGCGGCAGCACGATCGCGCCGCCGTTCTCGATGACCGACGACGGCGGCTTGAGGAATAGAAGCGGTTCGGAGGGGATTTCGTTGCCCAGCTCCCGGGCGTGCGCCGCGTAGTTGCGGCCGACGCACACGATCTTGCCGGGCCGGCGATCGGTTGTGTTCATGGGAACTAGACTATGACCGGCTCGGTCGCTTCGCCAGCGACCGGGCTGCCCGCATAGAACGATCGCAGCCCGGCGGCCAGCTCGGCCCACGGTCCCGTATGCAGCGGCGCGGGGGGCAGCGACTCCAGGAAATAGCGGCCGTACGACTTTTCGAGCACGCGGCGATCGAGCAGCACGATGGCGCCCCGATCCGCGCGCGAGCGGATCAGCCGTCCGAACCCCTGCTTCAGGCGGAGCGCAGCGTGGGGCAGCATGTAGGAACGGAAGCTGTTGCCGCCTTCGCGATCGATCGCTTCCAGCCGTGCTGCCGTCAGCGGCTCGCCCGGCACCTTGAACGGAAGCTTGGTGATCAGCAGACCGCGCAACGGCTCGCCCGGCACGTCCACGCCCTCCCAGAAGGACGCGACGCCAAGCAGGATCCCGCGGCCGCTCGCCGTGAACTCGCTGAGCAGCCGTGCCCGCGCCGCTTCGCCCTGCACGAAGAGCGGCCAGCGCCCGCCTGTCCCGCGCTCGCGCAGTGTCGCGGCGACGTTGCGGAGCGAGCGGTACGACGTGAACAGGGCAAACAGCCCGCCGTCGCTCGCGCGCGCCATGTCTTCGATGACCGTGCCGATCACTTCATCGAAGCGCGCATTCTCGTCTCCTTGCGGCGACGGCAGATCGGTCGGTACGGCAAGGAGTGTCTGTCGTTCGAAGTCGAACGGTGACTCGTAGGCGGCCTCGCGCACGCGCAGGCCCGCACCCAGCCCGAGGCGCTCGCGCATGAAACCGAAGCCGGCACGCGTCGCAAGTGTTGCGGACGTCAGGATCGCCGTGTCGACACGCTCGAAGAGCGCGTCGCGCAGGGCTGGCGCGAGATCGATCGGCGCCGCGCGCGCGGCAACCGAGGCTTCCCGCCCGCTGCCACCACCGCGCCGCTCGATCCACCGCACGAGCGGAAACGGATCCGGCGTCGTGCGGAACACCGTCGCGAGGGATTCCGCGGCCGCGCGCACGCGCGATTCGAGTCCCTGCAGCTCGACGAGGGATTCCTCGAGCGACTCCGCCCAGCGGGGATCCTGCTGCACGCGCTCGCGCAGGCCGTTGATGCCGCGCGCGACCTCTTCGAGCACGGACTGCAGTCCCCCGAGCACGATGCCCGGCCCCTCCGTCCAGTCGCGGTCCGCGGCGTATCCCTCCTCGAGACGCACGACTCCATCCCAGGAGGACCACGTCATCTGCTCGAGCCGCACGAAGAAGTCGAGCGCCTGCTCGCGCGCACGCTCCACCCGCTCCCGGACATGGGTGAGGTGCTGCAGTGCGTCCCCGCGCAGCAGATCATCCCTTTGCGTCTTCAGTTTCGACTCGATCGCCGGCAGCGCACCCTTGCCACGCCGTTCCAGCCGCGACAGCAGGCGCAGCACGCCCCGGCGCGTGACCTGCGCGCCAAGGTGCTCCGTGGCCGCGTCCTCGAGGTTGTGCGCCTCGTCGAGCACGACGCGCCGGTACGCGGGAAGCACGGCGGGCTCGGTGTAGTTTCCCTGCAGACGTCGTACGGCGAGGTCGCTGAAGAGCAGGTGGTGGTTGACGACCAGGATGTCCGCGGAGGCGGCTTCACGACGCGATCGCTGGTAGAAGCACTGCTCGAAGTGCGGACAGCGCGCACGCAGGCAGACGTCGGCATCGCTCGCGACCTCCTCCCACAGCTCCGCCGACGGCTCGAACGGCAGGTCCTGCCGCGAGCCGTCGCGCGTGGTGTCGAGCCACTCCAGCAGCGCGCGCATCTCGGCCTGCTGGCCATCATCGAACAGCTGCGTCTGACCGAGCGCAGCGAGCCGCGCACGCCGGATCGAGACGTAGTTGCCGCGACCCTTGACCAGCGCGAAACGGAACGGTGCGCCGAGCGCGCGCCGCAGGAACGGCAGGTCCTTGCCGACGAGCTGCTCCTGCAGGTTGATCGTGTTCGTCGAGACGACCGTGCGCTCCCGGTTCGTCACCGCCCACGCGATCGCCGGCACCAGGTACGCCACAGACTTGCCCGTACCCGTGCCCGCCTCGTAGACACCGACGCCGCCATCGTTGTAGCTGCGCGCGATCGCGCGCGCCATCTCGCGCTGCGTCGGCCGGTCCTCGTACAGCGGATGCGCGTTGCTGATCGCGCCACCCGGCGCGAGCACCGCCTCGACATCCGTCTCTTCGATCGGCGTCAGCTCGTCCGACGCTGCGGGCTCCACCACCACGTACAGCTCGCACGCAGCGTTGTCGACGATCGCGAGGCCGATCCCCTGCGCGTACAGCCGGGCCGCGACCTGCAGATCGGCTTCCGAGGGAGTGAGATCACCGGACGGGTGGTTGTGGATCAGGAGCGAGCCCGGCTGCGCGTCACGGGCTGCGGCGAGGACGCCCGTCGCATGACCGCGTGCCACGGCCCGGGGATCGACGACCAGGCCGTTGTCGTCGACCGAGGCGACGAAGCAGACCTCGTTGCCGCGGGCGCGCGCGATCTCCGCGCGCAGCATGGCCGCGGCAGGTGGCGCGAGCTCGAGTGTGCGACCGACTCGTGTGCGCGGGACTTGGTTTCGCGAATCTGCCACGACTCAGGTCTTCAGCGTCTTCTTCCGCGCTGCAGGGAACAGCACGTTGTTCAGGATCAGGCGGTACCCGGGCGAGTGCGGGTGCAGCGCGAGGTCCGTCGGGGCGTCACCGATCTGGTGCTGCGGGTCCTCCGGATCATGCCCGCCCAGGAACGTCCACGTCCCCTCGCCGAAGTTGCCGTGAATGTACTTCACCCAGGGTGCGCCCTCCTCCTCCGCGAGCACGACCACACCCGGCTTGAGCCGGTCGCGCCGGAAGCTCGTCGTCAGACCGTAGAAGTCGCCCAGCACGTTCTCGTGGTTCTGCACGAGCATCGCAGGCACCGGATCGAACTTCGCGCTGAAGTCGAAGAGCTGGAAGGCACCGAGCGGCTGGCGCCATGGTGTGTTGACCTGGTGGCCGTCGATGTCGCTGAAGGAGTTCACGCCCGCGTTCGTCTGCACCTCCGCGTTCGCGAACGCCATGGTCCGGTCCCACTGCATCTTTGCCGTGGCGTCAGGATCGATCGGGGTACCGTCGGAGAACGGTGCGGCGATGTCGACGCCGATTGCCGCGAGTGCGAGCTCGATCGTCTCGGTTGCCGTGCACATGGCAAACAGAAACCCGCCTTCCGCGACATACCGGCGGATCTCCTCCGCAACGCGCTTCTTCAGTGCGGGCACGTGCGGCTCACCCTGCTCGAGCGCATTGGCCTCGTTGATCCTGACTGCTTCCTGCAGCCAGGGTGCGCCTGCGGAGGTGATGAAGAACTTCGAGTACTGCCCGGTGAAGTCCTCGTGGTGCAGGTGCAGCCAGTCGTACTCGCCCAGCCGCCCCTGCACGACCTCCGGGTCCCACAGCTTCTCGTACGTGATGTCGGCATACGTGAGGGCCAGCGTGACGGCGTCGTCCCACGGGTTCACGTTGCTCGGAGTATAGACCGCGATCTTGGGCGCCTTCTCCAGGATCACGACCTCCATGTTCGCGTCGGCGATCTCGTTCCGGATGGCTGCTGCGTCGGCGGCACCGGTGGGCTGCACTGCGACCCCCCGCAGGGCGGCCTCGCGCCGGACGTCGGAGCGGTCCGGCAACAGGAACGAGCCCGCACGGTAGTTGAGCAGCCACTCCGCGGTGAGCCCCTGCTCGAGCACCCAGTACGTGAGGCCGTATGCCTTGAGGTGATCCGTCTGCTCGCGGTCCATGGGCACGAGCAGGTACTGGCCCGCTGCGGGCAGCGCGGACGCGAGCAGTGCGAACGTGGCGATCACCAGGCGCTTCATCATGGTTCCCTTCCTGCTGCTACTTCGACGACGACAGACGGGCGTTGAGCTGGTCGAGCAACTGCCGGGCCTGCGGCGCGAGTGCACTCCGCGGATGCTCCAGGACCAGGCGCTCCGCGAGTAGCTGCGCCTCGGCAAACCCGTCCGGGTGGCGCGTCAGTGTTCGCGCCAGTGCGAGCAGGGCGGCCGGCGCCTCCTGCGAACGCGGCAGCTCATCGATGATCGCGCGCCGCGCCTGCTCCGCCAGTGCACCCAGCCCGGCGCGCTGCGCCGTGCTCGCCGCAAAGTCGAGCAAGGCCGCCCGCTCGCGCGCGTTGAGCGCGCGCGACTCGCTGAGCAGCAGCTCGACGGCCGCGCCACGCTCGCCCTCCGTGAGCAGCGCCAGTGCCTGGCCCACCAGCCTGCCACCGACCGGCGACGTGCGGCCGAGCAGTGTCACCAGCGCGATCGTTTCGGTTGCATCGGCGCCGCTCAGGGCCGGCGCCGCATTCATCAGCTCGGTGCGCGCCCGCTCGACGTCGCCGCGCATGAGCAGCACGCGACCGCGCACGCGCGAAGCGTTCGGTCCGCGTGCACTGCCAACGAGCACCTGGGCGTCGTCGAGCCGGCCGCTCTGGACGAGCGCGCCGCCGACAGCGCCGAGCAGCGCATCCGTCTCCATGGCGTCGGGGAACTCCGTGCGGAACGAGTCGAGTTGTGCCACCGCCTCATCGACGGCGCCTGCGCGTGCGGCAAGCTCCAGCCGGATCGCCAGCGACTGCCGCCGTTGCGGCGAGCCGGTGTCCAGTGCCCCTTCGAGCGATGCGTACTCGCTCACGGCACGTGCAGTGTCGCCGACGACGAGCGCCAGCTCGGCCACGCGCGTACGCAACGCGAGCAGCTGTTCCTCCGGCGCGTCGAGCGCCAGCAGCTCGCCGTATGCCCAGTACGCCAGCGTCGGCAGCCGGCTGCCATCCGCACGCCGCGCGACGTCCAGCAGGTAACTGCGCCGCTCCGAAGGCTGCATACCCGCTGCCGCGTCACGCGCGATGCGCAGCCCCTCGTCCGCCAGCCCGGCATCGATCGCCACCTGCGTCGCGGCGCGCACGCGCTCGTGCGAGCCGGGCGGCTCGAGGAGTGAACGGATCAGCTCGCGCACGACTGCCGCCCCACCGTCGGGCATCTGGGCGAGCCGTCGCTGCACGAGCAGGAAGCCCTGCCCGTCCTCGGCAATCGCGCGCTCCCATTCACGCACGGCCCGCTCCGCATCGCCGAGCGCGGCGTACAGGTCGCCCAGCTCGAGAGCCAGGGCATCGTCGCGTCGCACTCGTTCCCGACCCTGCTGCAGCACGGCGAGCGCGCGCTCGTAGTCGCCGCGCTGCTGCCAGATGCGCGCGACTTCGCGATAGGGCGTCTCCACGTCGGGCGTGGCACGGATCCAGGACTCGGCCGCGCGCTCGATGCCATCGATGCGATCCAGCATCGAGTACGCCCGCACGCGCATCTGGTTGCCGATCGGCGAGTCGGGATCCTCCTCGATCAGCCGGTCGACGTATGGCAGGAGCTGCTCCGTGCGTCCTTCGACGGCCAGGATACGCTCCAGCGCGATGATCGCACTGAGCGACTGCGGGTCGCGATCGAGTATCGCGCGCAGCGCAGTGTCTGCGCCCGCCATGTCGCCGCGCCGCTCGAGGTCCATTGCGGCGCGCAGCTCGGCGAGCGCTGCATCGATCCCCGATGTCGGCGACTGCGGCTTCGGCGCCACCGCAGAGCGCGTCTGCTGCGCAACCGCGCCGGAGACCAGGCTGCCGCACAGGGCGGCCGCACTGACCGCCGTCGCCAGGTAGTGTGCGGCTCGAAGCATCGCTCAGCGCCGCTCCGGCGCGGCGGCGGGCGTTCGGTTCAGCCGCTCGAAGTACTCCAGGATCAGGCGCCGATACGCGGGCGGCAGCCCGTTCAGCTCCTCGGGCGTCGGCACACGGTAGCGCGCTGCGGGATCGAGCAGTGCCGGATCGATCGGCAGCGCCTCGCCTGCGCCGATTCCGCCCGGCCGTTCGGCCACGCGCTCATCCGTCTGCTCGTCGCGCTCCAGTGAGCGGCCCGCATCCAGCAGGCGATGGAAGAGCCGCTCCTGCCGGGCACGCGACTCCGGCGATAGTCTGCCACCCTCCATCTCGCGCGCCAGCTGTTCGGCCTCGCGCGCCAGCGCATCGAGATCGCCGAGCACGTTGTCGCGGCCGCCGATGTTCTGACTGACCTCGTCCAGCTGCTGCGCGATGTTGCGCTGCTGCGAGCCCAGTCGCTGGAGCTCGCGGGCCATGCTGCCGGGGCTCAGGTTCATCGGCAGCAGAGAGCTGGTCTGCCCGTTCAGCGAGCCCTGCTGCTGGGCCGCGTCTGCGAGCTGCTGCATCGCCTGCTGCAGTCCCGTGCCGGCCTCCTGCTGCTGCATCTGCTGCGCGTTGTTCAGCAGTGCGAGCGCCAGGCGGTTGAGCGCATCCACGGTCTGCTCCGCTTCCTGCGTCGGCAGGCCCTGCTGCTCGCTGGCCTGAGACAGGCCCTCCAGCGTCTGCTGCATGCTGACGTTGGCGCGACCGAGCGCGGCGCCCACCTCGCGGCTCAGCATGGCCGAGCGCTGACCCGTCTCGTTCAGGTTGCGTCCGAGCTGCTGCAGCCCCTGCTGCAGAGCCGCCTGCTCCGAACGCATGCCCTCCAGTCCGCTGCCCGCGCCCTGCCCGCCGGAGCCCTGCTGCCCTCCCTGGGCACCGCCCTGCTGCTGTCCGCCCTGGCCACCCGCCTGCTGACCCGCTCCGCTGGCCGACTGCTGGCCGCCCTGCTGAGCTCCCTGTTGCCCGCCCTGCTGCTGCTGCCCCTGCCCACCCTGTCGCTGTCCGCCCTGCTGGGCGCCCTGGCTTCCGGCCTGCTGCTGAGTCTGCTGCTGCGCACCGCTCTGCGACCCCTGCTGCGCCCCCTGCTGGCGGCCACTCTGCTGCTGGCCGTCCTGCTTGCGGCCCTGCTGCTGGTCGCCCTGCTTCTGCCCCTGGCCACCCTGCGGCGGCGGCTCCGTGCCGATCCGGATCTCGGGCCGCGGCAATTGCGGCAGCGAGGGCAGCTGGAACGGCTCCGGTCGCTCCTCTGCGGAGTCCGGCTGCTCCCCCTGCTGCTGACGCTCCATCTCTTCCAGCACCGCCTGCTGGCGTTCGGCGAGCGCAAGCGCCTCCTGCGTAGCCTGCTGGACCTGCTGCTCCACCTCCGACTTCCACTGCGCCGTCATCTCGCCGCGCGCCTGGTCGAGCGACTGTGCGGCCTGCTCGAGCTGCTGCGCCGCCTGTTCCGCGTTCTGTTGCGCACCGGCCTGCTGACGCGCCTGCGCCTGTTGCGCTGCGCGCTGCTGCGTCTCGGATGCCTGCTGTGTCTGCTGCGCAGCATCAGCCGTGCGCTGCGCCGTTTCCGATTCCCCCTGCGAGTCGAGCTTCTGCTCCAGCTCGGCAAGCGCCTCCGCGAGCTGCTGGCTCTGCCGAGCGAGCGCCCGCTGCTCACCGGCGCGAGCAGCCGCATTTCCCTGCTTCATCTCCTCCGCCATTGCACGCTGCTGCGTGGCCAGCTCGCGCGCCTGCTGCGCTTTGGCGGACATCTCCTGCTCCAGCGCGGCGCGGCGCAGCAGCTCCGTGCTGCGCTCGAGCTGCGCACGCATTTCCTCCTGCTGCTCCGCCATCTGCTCGAGCGCCCGCTGTACCTCTTCCGGATCGAGGTTCTCCAGCGCCTGGCGCATCTGCTCCATCTGCTCGCGCAGCTCCGGCGTGAGCAGTCTGTCGTACAGATCGCGCAGCTCCTGCATCCGCTGCTGCAGCTCGGCGTCCTCGAGGCCGGCCGCACGCATCGCGCGGATCAGCGACTCCAGCCGTTCCCGCATGGCTTCCGCTTCACCCACCATGCGCTCCTGCTCCGCCAGTGCGCGGCCTGCCTCCTGCGCCTCCTGGAAGCCCATCTGCTGGCCGTCGCCGGCCCGGCCTCCGCCGTTGCCGGAGTTGCGCCGCGCGTTCGCCGCGCGCGCCCGGCGCTCCAGCTCGCTCGTCGACTGCTGCAGCGACTCCGCAGCGCGCGCCAGGTCAGCAGCGTCGCGCACCGCGTCTTCCGCCTGCCGTGCGGCCTCCTCGCGCAGTGCATCGCGGCCGGGCAGCCAGAGCGCGTACACGTCGCTCTCGCCCACCTGCCGGCGCGGCGAGTTGTCGCTGACCCGCAGGAGATACTTCAGCGTGTCACCCGGCAGCAGCCCTCGCTCGGTGGCGTCCAGCACCGCGCGCAGCAGCGCGCGATCGCCCGCCGCAAGGTCGATGGCCTGCTCGACAGCGGGCTCGCGCTCCCCCTGCGCACTGACGCGCCAGCTCACGAGCGTTGCCGACGAGAGTCCGTAGTCGTCGCGCGCATCACCGGCAACGAGCTGCCTCAGGTCGGGCGCGATCACCGTGTCCGTGCCGGGGAACGTGACGAGCGCCTGCGGCGGTGCGTCGGCGATCAGCGTGATCTCGAGCGGCGCCGGATCCAGCGCGGGGGCATTGCCGGCACCGTCGCGCAGCGTCCACTGGTAGATGCCGCTGCGCGCGGGCACGATGCGACCGCTGAATGTGCCGCCCTCCACCGTCAGCGCGAAGGACGCATCGACACCCTCCAGCATGGCGGCGCCCAGCGGACGCGTGGTCCGTCCGCTCACGATGATCTCCGTGCCTTCCTCGATCTCGAGCGGCGGGATGTCCGTCTGGTAGCGCTCGACGGCGCGACCGACGTACGCCGGCGCACGCAGCTCGACGACCAGGTCCGCCACCAGCATGGGATCGACGGGTGTGACGGTGAACGTATCGGACCGCGCGCCGTCCGGTGTCGTGACCCAGTACGTCGTTGCGGTCTCGACGCGCGGGATCACCGCCGCAGCGCTGTCACCGATCACCTCGAGCGTGCGTTGACGCGGCACGTCACCCTGCGCTCGCCACGCGACCGACGCGGCCGTCCGCCCCGGCGCCCGCACCCGCACCCGCAGATCGCTGCCGCGGGCGATCTCGCTGTCGCCTGGCTCGACCGAGATCGCGGGCAGCGGTGGTGGTGACAGGTGGGCTACGGGATGCAGCATCGGCGACCAGCTCGCGGCCGATCGTTCGGGTGCCGCGAAGCCGAGCATGCCGACCAGCAGCGCCAGCGCGCCCAGGGTCGAGAGTGCCAGCACGCGACGTCGCCGCGCGCGCTCCCCGAGCGCACCCTCCAGCTCGCGCGCGCTCCTGCCAGCGAGCTGTGGGGCCAGCCGCGCGCCGGCGCGCCGGATCAGCGCCGCGGACGTGCCGGGCGGCGTCGCATGCTCCAGCTCGAGCAGCGTTCGCAACTCGCCCGGCGCTAGGCCGAGTCGTGATTCCGTGCCGGCCGCGATACGCGGAGCGTCCAGCGGGTGCAGCCAGCGACGCACCGCCACGTAAGCGGCAGCACCCGCAATCAGCGCGGCGAACAGCTCCAGCAGCAGTGGCGCAAGACTCGGCGCTCGCCAGCCCGCCCAGCCGCCGAGCAGCCACGCGACCAGCAGGGCTGCAGGAATGGCGGCCGCAACACCGGCAGCGATCGAAATGACGACCGCGGTGCGGATGCGACGCCGTGTCGCCTCGACGATGCCACGAAGGTCGGGTGCCGGTGTCATGATACCACCTGCGCGAGTGCATAGACGAAGAGGTTGACGCCCATTCGGAACGCCAGCTCACGGGCCTCGGGCGGATCGTTGTGTCGATCTGCATCTTCCCAGCCATTGCCGAGGTCCGTCTCGTAGCTGTAAAAGACCACGAGCCGCCCCTGGTGGAAGATGCCGAACGCCTGCGCGGGCTTTCCGTCGTGCAGGTGGATCTTGGGGATCCCGCGCGGGAACTCGTAGAACGAATGGAAGACCGGATGATCCGCCGGGATCTCCGTCAGCTCGTATTCCGGGAAGACGCGCCGCATCTCGCGGCGGAAGCTCTCATCCAGGCCGTAATTGTCGTCCGCGTGCAGGAACCCGCCGCTCGTCAGGTAGCGCCGGAGCAGCCGCACCTCCTCTTCCGTAAAGCGGACGTTGCCGTGGCCCGTCATGTAGAGGTACGGATAGGTCCAGAGGTCGGGGTCAGTGAGCTGTGTCTGCGCCGGCCTGCCGGCGACCGGCAGGCCGGTGCGGCTGCCGATCTCCCGCAGCAGGTTGGGCAGGCCCGAGGGATTGGCGTACCAGTCGCCGCCACCGCCGTACTGGAGCTGCGCGATCGTCAGCACCGGATCCGGCGCCGGACGAGCCGCGAGCGCGACGACAGCAGCAACAAGGACGGGCAGCAGCCGGATCACTCGGTTCCTTCCTCCTGCTCTGCAGCCTGCGCAAGCGTGATCGCGTACGCATCGTTGCGGGACATACCGGTGCGCTGCGCGACCTCCCGGGCCACCGCGCTCGGCCGGCCGCCCGCCTGGAGCAGCCGACGCGCCAGCTCGGCGACGTCCTGCGCGGTCACTTCCGCCGGCGACGCACCACCCAGCACCACGACCACCTCGCCCCTGGGCTCACCCGATTCCTCGTAGTAGGCGGCCACATCGGCAAGGGTTCCGCGGACGAACGTCTCGTGGAGCTTGGTGAGCTCCCGGGCCACCGCCACGGCACGCTCGGCGCCGCAGTGGGAGTGCAGCTCCCGCAACAGGCGCTGCAGCCGGGCGGGACTCTCGTACAGCACCGCCGTATGCGGCAGCGCGGCCAGCTCCTGGAAGAGCGCGTCACGCTCACTGCGTGCGCGCGGCACGAATCCGTAGAAGGTAAACGGCACGGCCGGCAGACCCGACCCGACCAGCGCGGCCAGTAACGCGGATGCACCGGGAACGGGCACCACGCTGTGACCGGCGTCCAGTACCCGGCGAACGATTCGCTCGCCGGGATCCGACAGGATCGGTGTCCCTGCGTCCGACACCAGTGCGAGCGTCTCGCCGGCGTCGAGCCAGTCGACGACCTGCGCGGCGCGCGCGGCCTCGTTGTGCTCGTGTGCGGAGACCAGCGGGGTCTCGATGCCAAAGTGCCGCAGCAGGATGGCGGTGCGACGCGTGTCCTCCGCGAGCACCCGGTTCGCCTCGCGGAGCACATCCAGCGCCCGGTGCGTGACATCGCCCAGATTGCCGATCGGTGTGCTCACAATATACAGAACTGACATGGACTTACGGTAGGCCTCCAGCACCGGTACGAAAAGCGGGGCGGCGGTCGATACCGCCGCCCCGCGACTGCGGGTGCACAGGAGCGATTACAGATGCTCCTGCAGCTTCCGCTCCAGGTACTGCTTCGGCACCGCACCGACGACGGTGTCGACGTGCTTGCCGTCCTTGAAGAACAGAATGCTCGGAATCGAGCGAATATTGTACTTCATTGCCGTCTGCTGATTCGCGTCCACATCCAGCTTGGCGACCTTGACCTGCTCGCTGTACTCGGTTGCAAGCTGTTCCATGACCGGAGCCACCATCCGGCACGGGCCGCACCACGCCGCCCAGAAGTCCACGATCGTGAGGCCCTGGCCCTGTTCGACCTCGGTGCCGAAGTTGCCGTCCGAGACGGTGACCGGACCGCCGTTACCCGCCATTACGCATCTCCTCTTCTGCCGCGCGCGCATGGCTGTGACTCTGCACGCGTGTTAGCTTGCCGCTCCCACAACGGGTTGCAAAAAACCGGCCTGGGAGCGGACCGTGGAACGTGTACTGGATCATGTCGCGATCGCTGTTCCGTCGATCGACGACGCCCTTCCTCATTACGAAACCCTGATCGGCGCGCGCGGTTCCCTTCCGGAGACCGTGGAGGCGCAGGGCGTGCGCGTGGTCTTCATCGGCGGCGGCGCGGGAACGGTCGAGCTGCTCGAGCCACTGGGATCCGAGTCACCGGTCGCACGCTTTCTCGCCAGGCGCGGCCCCGGCCTGCACCACATCGCGTACCGTGTTTCCGACATCGAGGCCGCGCTCGCGGAGCAGATCGCCGCGGGTGTCCAGCCGATCGACAGCGCACCGCGTCCCGGCGCACACGGCCGGAGAGTCGCATTCCTGCACCCACGCAGCTTTTCCGGCGTGCTCGTGGAGCTGGTCGAGGCGCCGCCGGCCCGCTGAGCGGACGCCGGCTCAGCGCAGGTTCGTGATCCGCTCCACGGCGATCTGCTCGATCAGCCAGGTGCGATTCGCGCTGTAAACGAGCGTGAACGGTACGACGGCGGAACGTCCGTCGGGCAGCACCATGCGCACGAGGAGCTGCGTGGCCACGTCGCGACGTCCAGGCACGATCTGCTCGCCCTCGAGCGAGTAGTCCTGGTGCCGCAGGATGGAGGCGAGCGCGAACATCCGGTCATCGACCTGCTTCTGGGTGTCCCGTTCGACGATGGGGCCGTCGATGGTGCCGAACAGCCGCGCCATCGTGTCGAGGTCGTTCGCGTTCGCTGCGCGCAGGAACTGTTCGACGACGAGTGCCGGCGCCACGCTCGCGGCGGGTCCGCTGGGCGCCGGCGTGGCGGCCGGTGCGGAGCTGCACGCCGTGACGGCGGCCATGACGATCAGGGCGAGAGCAGTGCGTCGTAGCATTCGGGTCAGCCTGTCCGTGAGGGCACGCCGGAAAGTCTGAGCCCGTCGCTGGACTGTCAAGCCGTGGACACCCCCGCCGCCACGTCGGGCCGGAACTGGAGCTGCCCGCCTTCGACGCCCGCGACGAGCGTGTCGCCCTCCGAGAATTCACCCTCGAGCAGCCGCACCGCGAGCGGATTCTGGACCAGCCGCTGGATCGCCCGCTTCAGTGGGCGCGCGCCGAACGCCGGGTCGTAGCCCTCGCCTGCGATGAAATCGATGGCCTCTTCCGTGAAACGCACTGTGATGCCGCGCTCTGCCAGCATGCCGCGCACACGCTCCAGCTGCAGGCCCACGATCTCGCGCAGCTCCTCCCGGGTGAGCGGATGGAAGACGATGATGTCGTCGATGCGGTTCAGGAACTCGGGACGGAAATGGCGGCGCAGCTCCGTCAGCACGATCCGCTCCGTCTCCGACCAGTCGCCGCCGCTGCTCCGCTCCAGGATCGCGTGGCTGCCGATGTTCGACGTCATGATGACGACGGTGTTGCGGAAGTCGACGGTCCGCCCCTGCGCGTCGGTCAGCCGGCCGTCGTCCAGGATCTGCAGAAACACGTTGAACACGTCCTGGTGCGCCTTCTCGATCTCGTCGAACAGGATCACGCTGTAGGGGCGCCTGCGCACCTTCTCCGTGAGCTGACCGCCCTCCTCGTAGCCGACGTATCCTGGTGGTGCACCGATGAGGCGCGCGACGGCGTGGCGCTCCATGTACTCGGACATGTCGATACGCACCATCGCGTCCTCGTCGTCGAAGAGGAACTCGGCGAGAGCGCGCGCGGTCTCCGTCTTGCCCACGCCCGTGGGGCCGAGGAAGATGAAGCTGCCGATGGGGCGGTTCGGGTCCTGCAGGCCGGCCCGGCTGCGTCGCACCGCATCCGCGACCGCCTCGACCGCTTCGCGCTGTCCGATCACGCGCGATGCGAGCACCTCGTCGAGGTGCAGCAGCCGCTCCTTCTCCGACTCCATCATCCGCGACACCGGAACGCCGGTCCAGCGCGAGACCACGTCGGCGATGTCCTCCGCGTCGACCTCCTCCTTCAGGAACTTGCCTCCGCTCTGCAGCTCGGCCAGGCGCGCCTCGGCCGCCGTCAGCTCCTGCTCCGTCCTGGGGATCTCGCCGTACTGGATCTCCGCTGCGCGGGCGAGGTCAGCACTGCGCTGCGCCCGCTCCGCCTCGACCTTCAGCTCGTCGATGTGCTCCTTGAGCTCCCGGATGCGCTGGATCTGCTCCTTCTCCGACTGCCAGCGCGCCTTCATGCCGCTGACCCGCTCGCGCAGCTCCGCGAGCTCCTGGTCGATGCGCGCGCGCCGCTCGACCGCGCCCTTCTCCTCCTCGCTGGCGAGCGCCGTGCGTTCGATGTCGAGCTGCATGATCCGCCGTTCGACCTCGTCGATCTCCTGCGGCAGTGAGTCGATCTCGATACGCAGTCGCGAAGCCGCTTCGTCGATCAGGTCGATGGCCTTGTCGGGCAGGAAGCGCCCGCCGATGTAGCGATCGGACAGGCGCACGGCGGCGACGAGCGCGCCATCCGTGATACGCACGCCGTGGTGCACCTCGTAACGCTCCTTGAGTCCGCGCAGGATCGCGATTGCATCCTGCACGCTCGGCTCGCCCACGTAGACGGGCTGGAAGCGACGCTCGAGTGCGGCGTCCTTCTCGATGTTCTCGCGGTACTCGTCCAGCGTCGTCGCGCCGACGACGCGCAGCTCACCGCGCGCGAGTGCGGGCTTCAGCATGTTGCCCGCGTCCATGGCGCCCTCCGCCTTGCCCGCACCGACCAGCGTGTGCAGCTCGTCGATGAACACGACGTAGCGACCCTCCGCTTCCGTCAGCTCCTTGAGCACCGCCTTGAGCCGCTCCTCGAACTCGCCGCGGAACTTGGCACCCGCGATCAGAGCGGCCAGGTCGAGCTGCACCAGCCGCTTGTCACGCAGTGACTCCGGGACGTCACCGCTCACGATGCGCTGCGCGAGCCCCTCGACGATTGCCGTCTTGCCGACGCCCGGCTCACCGATCAGGACGGGATTGTTCTTGGTTCGGCGACTCAGCACCTGCACGACGCGGCGGATCTCCTCGTCGCGGCCGATCACCGGGTCGAGCTTGCCGCGTCGCGCGACCTCGGTCAGATCCCGTGTGAACCGCTCCAGTGCGCGGTACTTCTGCTCGGGCTCCTGGTCCGTCACGCGATGCGGCCCGCGCACGGCTTCGAGCGCCTCGCGCAGGTCTTCGACCGATGCTCCCTGCTCCAGCAGAAGCTCACGCGTGAACGAGCCCTTCTTCTCCGCCAGCGCGAGCAGCAGGTGCTCCGTCGAGACGTACTCGTCCTGCAGTGAGCGCGCCGCCTGCTCCGCAAGGTCGAAGATCTGGTTCAGCTCGCGGCTCACCGTCGGCTGCGAGCCGCCCGACTGCTTCGGCAGCCGTTCGATGCGCGTGCCCAGCGACTCACGCAGCCGCGCGACGTTCACACCGACCTTCTGGAGGATCGGCACGACGATCGACTCTTCCTGCGCGAGCAGAGCACCCAGCAGGTGCAGGTCCTCGATCGCCGGGTTGCCGCGACGCTGCGCGTCCTGTGCAGCGGCCTGGATGGATTCCGCTGCCTTGACGGTCAGCCGGTCCGGATTCAACACACGACACCTCTCATCGGGAGACGTGCGCCAGGCGGGCAAGCGTCATGCCCCGGCCCGCTGCCGAATCGGCAGCGAACCGGGGCACTCGTGGTGAGAACCCGTCGTTCGTGCAGGCTACAGCTGTGGGCCCAGCAGCAGCGCGTTGGTGAAGGGCTGGAACGTGCCGTACCAGAAGTGGCGGAACAGTGGATCGTCCGCGAACAGGATCACCCGCCCGCTGCCGACGCGCCGGTTCGCGAGCCAGCTCGCATTCGAGAGGCGCTGAAGGTTCCGATCGCTGATGACGCCGCTGACCTTGTCGAGCTCGTCCGGGAAGTATGCGGCCGTTTCGAACTCCTCGTCGGGCTCGAAGACCGAGCCGCCGGCGTGCAGCACGTAGAGCGCGCCGTCGGCAGTACCGACGCCGAAGCCGAGCGGATGGTCCGGGTCGACGCGCGCGCGAACGATCGTGCCGGGCACGTCCTCCTCGAAATCCTCCAGCTCGCGCGCCTCACGGCCGCGCAGCGCGCGCTCGATGCGCGACTCCTCCGGATGCTCCGGCGCACTGCGCATCTCGATGCCGGCGATCGGCGCGGCGATCGCGCGCGCGGAAGTACCGACGGCGACCAGGGTGCCACCTGCACGCACGAACGCCTCGAGCGCCTCCTTGCCGGCCTGGTCGAAGGCGCTGCCACTCGCCTCCGGCAGCACCAGGACGTCCCAGTCCCGGAGCGGTACACTGCTCACGCGCGCGACGTCGAGCACGTCGTAGTCGAGGCTCAGCGTGTGGTCGAGAAAGAACCAGTGGGCCCCGGCCGACGTCGCGTAAACGCCCTGCCCCATGATCAGCGCGATGCGCGGCGCACGCACCGTATACGCGCTGCCGGTTCCGAGGTCGGGGCCGGCGGTCGTACGCCCGGTCACGACAGGTATCGCGGAGGGGGGCAGCTGTGCGCGCGCGATGCGCACGTCAAAGGAATCGGCACCGAGGCGCGGCAGGAAGATCGCCCCCGGTGCCAGCTCGCGTCCGGCCAGTGTAATCGCGTCGTCGATCACGCGCGCGACGCCGCCATCGTTCAGGTAGCGTGTGACCGCACGCCAGCTCTCGAAGGATGCGGGCAGCACCCATCCGTACGACGCCGCTGCTGACGCGGACGACGCTGCAGCCGCCGGCGTGCCCGCGGGGACAGCACTCCACGCGGCGTCAGGCGTGCTGCGCGCACTGTGCGCTTCCACGCCGAACGCGAACGGCAGCGACCACGCGCTGACGTCGTAGGAGAAGGTCGCATCGAGCGTGACCTCCGGTTGCAGCAGCGTGGCGGCAAGGAGCCCGCGCGGCTGGCGCGCACGTACGCGCCAGGTGCCCGCCGGGAACTCCCCGCGCGAGTCGAAGCCGCTGTGCGGCTCTGCGCTTGCCCGGAAGGAGCGGCCGGCACGCTCCACCTCGATGCCCTGCGCCTGCAGCAGTGCGACCAGCGCCCTGGCGCGGCCGCCCTCGTCGTCCACGAGCAGTACGTCGGGACGGTCCCGTCCGACGCTGCGGTGGAATGCCGCATAGTCGCCCAGCAGCGTGCTCTTGCCCGCCGCGGCGGTACGCAGTGTCGCCTGCCCGCTCGTGCGATGCTGCTGCGCGCGCTGCCGGAGCGTCAGCACCGAACCGTCCTCGCGCTCGTACGCCAGTCCTGCGCGTCCGCCGCCGGCCTGCTCATAGGTCATGCCGATGGCACCGAGCAGTGAAGGCCAGCTGTCGCCGTATCCCGGGTAGAACAGGTCGTAGGACTCGGCGGTGAAATACTGCCAGCCGTTTCTGTCGAACGCGGCGGCATTGGCCGCACCGAAGCGCTCCCCCCACGCGAGCACGTGCGGCGGGTAGTTCGGATTGATCGGCGCTGCGGCCGGAAAGAAGAAGTAGCTGGACTCCGAGCTCATCTCGTGGAAGTCGACATGTACCTGCGGATTCCAGCGCGGCCACGTCGCCAGCCGCATGCGCGTCTCCTGCTGCGTCAGCCAGGCCCAGTCGCGGTTCAGGTCGAACAGGTAGTGGTTGTAGCGACCGCCCGGCCACGGCTCGCCGTGCTCCCGTGCCGCAGGATCAGGGTTGGGCTCCGCACTGCGCGCCTGGCGGTACCACCCGACGTAGCGCTCGCGCCCGTCGGGATTGACTGCCGGATCGATCACGACGATGAGCGAGTCGAGCACGCCCGCAACCTCCGGCGCACCCCGCAGCAGGTCCCACATCGTGTAGAGGGCGGCCTCGCTCGACGACGACTCGTTGCCGTGTACGCCGTACGAGAAGTAGACCACGGCAGGGTTCGTGGCGGCGATCTGCCGCGCGCGCTCCGCGCTCGTCTCGAGCCGTGTCAGTTCCGCGTTCGCCGCCAGGATCTCATCGAGTCGTGCGAGGTGGTCGGCACGCCCGATCACGAGTTGCACGAGTGCGCGGCCCTCGACAGACTCGCCGTAACGCTCGAGCCGGGTCCGGTCCGGTGCCGCCGCGACGAGGGCGTCGACGTAGCGGAGGATCGACGCGTGATCCGTGAAGCGCTCGCCCAGCTCGTAGCCGAGTACATCCGCCGGGGACGGTACCTGCTGCGCCGCTGCCGGCAGGTTCAGCAACAGGACGGCCGCCACCGTCGTCAGTGTAGTCATTCGCATGCGTCGTTCGTTCCTGCGGTGAGGTGGGAGTCGCGGCAACGTACCGGCTGTGCGGGCGCTTGACAACGCGCGCACCCCGCGCCGACCTTGTCCGCCCCCTGACACGGAGCATGCCGATTCCCGTGCGTCTGCCGCGCCTGCTGTCGATCGTGCTGCTGGCATCCATCCCCGGGTGCGAGCGCGTGAACGAGCCGGCGCCGATCCCGGACGAGACATTCGTGCAGGTCATGGTCGACCTCCGCCGCGCCGCCGCGGTCAACACCGCGGACACCACCGGCTTCTTCGCGATGCGCGACAGCATCCTCGCGGCGGCCGGCGTCAGTGACTCCGCGCTCTATGCGTGGGTGAACGCGACGGCGCGCGACCCGGAGCGGATGGGACGGGTGTTTCGGGAGATTCGCGACTCCGTGCGCGCGCGGCCGGACACCGTTCCGCGCTGAGACGGTCACCGGGCACTGGCTCGGAGATTGCACCCTTCGAATGCACCGGCATCGAGCCGGTCGAGTGAGGCCAGGATGATGGAACTTCGGCACACGAGTGGAGAATGCACCGGCAACTGGCGGCTGCTCGGCACCGGCCGTCAGCGCGTCATCCGGTGCGACCGCTGTGAGGCCGAGCACCCCGCCTCCGCCGAAAACCGCCTGGCCGCGATCGACGAGAACTACGCCGGCATCTACCTGCGCAGACTGGCCGCGGAAGGTGCGGCGCTCGACCCGCCCGGCCCGGGCGGTCGCTGAATCGCGGGGGCGGTCCGCTGCCGCCCTGCGCTCCCCAGGTCAGCCGCCGCGCTTCGCCCTTCCCCCCAAGTCAGCCGCCGCCCTTCCCTACTCCCACTCGATCGTTGCCGGCGGCTTGGAGCTGACGTCGTAGCAGACGCGGTTCACGCCCGCGACCTCGTTGATGATCCGGTTGGACACACGGGCGAGCACGTCGTGCGGGAACGGGTACCAGTCCGCGGTCATCCCGTCGCGGCTCGTCACGGCGCGCAGCGCGACCACGTTCTCGTACGTGCGCGCGTCGCCCATCACACCCACGCTGTGCACGGGCAGCAGCACGGCAAACGCCTGCCAGATGTCGTCGTAGAGGCCCGCGGCCCGGATCTCCTCCAGGTAGATCGCGTCCGCCTCGCGCAGGACATCGAGCCGACCTGCGCTCACGGGCCCGAGCACGCGGATCGCGAGGCCGGGGCCAGGGAACGGGTGGCGACCGACCAGCTCCTCCGGCAGTCCCAGCTCCCGACCCACGTTGCGCACCTCGTCCTTGAACAGTTCGCGCAGCGGCTCGATCAGCTCGAACGTCATGTCCTCCGGCAGCCCGCCCACGTTGTGGTGGGTCTTGATCACCGCGGACGGCCCCTTCACAGACTGCGATTCGATCACGTCGGGGTAGAGCGTGCCCTGCACCAGGAAGCCGGCGTCACCGGCGTCGCGCGCGGCACGCTCGAAGACGCGGATGAACGTTTCACCGATCCGCTTGCGCTTCTGCTCCGGGTCCTGGACGCCGTCCAGCTTCGCGAGGAATTCCTCCGAGGCGTCGACCACGACCAGCTTGGCGCCGAGGTGCTGGCGGAACGTGCGCTCCACGCTCTCGCGCTCGCCTTTCCGCAGCAGCCCGTTGTCGACGAAGATGCAGGTGAGCTGGTCGCCGATCGCCCGGTGAACGAGTGCGGCGGCCACGCTCGAATCCACGCCGCCGGAGAGGCCGCAGATCACCTGCGCGTCGCCCACCTGCGCACGGATCCGGTCGATCGATTCGTCGATGAACGAGCCCGGCGTCCAGGTCGGCTCACAGCCGCAGATGTTGAACGCAAAGTTGGAGAGGATCTCGTCGCCGCGCGGTGTGTGCGCGACCTCCGGATGAAACTGCACGCCGAAAATGGGTGCACCTTCGGCGCGGAATGCGGCAACCGGCAGATCCGAGGTCGCTGCCAGTGTGCGGAACCCATCCGGTGCGGTGTTGACGTGATCGCCGTGGCTTGCCCAGACCGTGATCGGCTCGCCGGCGGTGAACCCGTCGAACAGGTCGTCGGCTTCCTCGATCACGAGCTGCGCCCGGCCGTACTCGCGCTTGCCCGGCGCGACCTTGCCGCCGCGGGCCTGCGCGATGAGCTGCATCCCGTAACAGATGCCGAGCACGGGCACGCCGATGTCGAGCAGCGCGTCGTTCAGCCCCGGCACGTCGTCGTCGTATACGGACGATGGCCCGCCCGAGAGGATGATGCCCTTGGGCTGCCACTCGCGCACGAAATCGGTGGACACCGTGGGCGGATGGATCTCACAGTAGACGCGCTCCTCGCGGATGCGTCGCGCGATGAGCTGGGTGAACTGCGAGCCGTAGTCGAGAATGAGAATGCGGTTCTGCGTGTCCATTGATTCAGTCCTGGTCCAGCAGCTCGACCTCGCCACGCACGAGATCGTCCAGCGTCTCGCGCGGCCGGATCAACCGGTGCGTGTCACCCTCCACGAGCACTTCCGCCGGTCGGGTGCGGGCGTTGTACGTCGATGCCATGGAGAACCCGTAGGCGCCCGTGGTTCCAATCACGATCAGCTCGCCGGGCTCCGGCATCTCGATCGGCCGGTCGAGTGCGAGGAAGTCACCGCTCTCGCAGATCGGGCCGACCACGTCGACCACACGCTCCGCGCGCCCGGCATTCCGCTCCGCCGGCTCCACGCGGTGGTAGCTGGCGTAATGGCTCGGCCGCAGCAGGTCGTTCATGCCCGCATCCGTGATGACGAACGTCTTGCCGCCCATTTCCTTCACGTACACGACGCGCGCGAGCAGCACGCCCGCCGGCCCGACGATGAAGCGGCCTGGCTCGAGCAGCAGGCGCAGCCCGCTGGGTTCGACCAGCGGCCGGATCACGTCCGCGAAGGCGCTGGCCGGCGGCGTCGTCTCCTCGTCGTAGCTGATGCCGAAGCCGCCACCGACGTCGATGAACTCCAGCTCGATGCCGTCCGCGCGCAGCAGGTCGACCAGCTCGAGAATGCGCTGCAGGGACAGCGCGTACGGCTCGACGTCGACGATCTGGCTGCCGATATGGGCGTCGATCCCCCGCACGTGAATGCCGGGCAGCGTCGCGGCGAGACGGTACAGCCCGCGCGCCTCCGTGTACGGGATGCCGAACTTGGTCTGCTTGTGCCCTGTCGACGTGTAGTGGTGCGGCGTGGCGGTCTCGACGTCGGGGTTCACCCGCAGCGCGATCGGCGCGCGCTTGCCGAGCGTCTCGGCCAGCTCCGCCAGTGAGCGCAGCTCGCCCTCGCTCTCGACATTGAAACTGTAGATGCCCGCATCCAGCGCAGCGGCCAGCTCGGCCACCGTCTTGCCGACACCGCTGAAAACGATGCGCTCGGAGGGGATGCCGGCGAGCTGTGCGCGGTGCAGCTCGCCCGCGCTCACGATGTCGGCACCCGCACCGAGATCACGCAGCAGCCGCAGCACCGACAGGTTGCCGTTTGCCTTGACCGAGTAGGCGATCATGCGATCCAGCGGGGCAAACGCCGCGTCGAACGCACGGTAGCGCTCGGCGATCTCGGTTGCGCTGTAGACGTAGAGTGGCGTGCCGTGCTCTACCACGAGCTGCTCCACTGCGATGTCCTCGCAATGGAGGTGCCCGTCCCGGTAGTGGAACGCGCCGGTCAGCGTGGCATCAGTAGGCACGTGCCCACACCGCTTCGTACTGTGCGTCCCCACCACACGCCAGACAGGTACGCGGCGCCTCGGACGAGCGGAACTCCTCGTCGGGCAGCACGCGGATCGTCGCCTTGGTGTCCTCCTTCACACGCGTCTCACACTCCGCCGAGCCGCACCAGCCGGCAAACACAAAGCCGCCGTCGCCCTCGATGATCTCGCGGAACTTCGAATAGTCCGTGACGCCGCGATGCGTATTCGCCTCGCGCCGCGCGAGCGCACGCTGGAACAGCGCCTGCTGATAGTTCTCCAGGCGGGTGGTGATGAACGACGTCGCCTGCGCCTCCGCCACTGCTTCCTTGCGCGGAATGCCCTCGAGCTCGAGTCGCATGACGAGTGTGAGCTGCTGCGCGTCCACGTCGCGCGGCCCGATCTCCACCCGCAGCGGCACGCCCTTGCGCTCCCACTCGTAGAACTTGGGTCCGGGCTTGAGCGTGTCCCGTGCATCGACGTGCGTGCGGACGCCCGCCGCCCGCAGGGTCCCGGAAATCTCGTCCGCCTTGGCCAGCACGCGCTCGCGCTCCTCGTCCTTGCGGTAGATCGGCACGATGACCACCTGGATCGGCGCGAGCTTCGGCGGCATGACCATGCCGTTGTCGTCGCCGTGTGTCATCACGAGCCCGCCGATCAGTCGCGTGGATACGCCCCAGGAGGTGTTCCACGCGTACTCCTCCTGCCCGCTCTCCGCCTGGAACTTCAGGTCGAACTGGCGCGCGAAATTCTGACCGAGCATGTGGGACGTGCCGGCCTGCAGCGCCTTGTCGTCCTGCATCAGCGCTTCCAGTGCGTGCGTGCGGACCGCGCCAGGGAAGCGTTCCGACTCCGTCTTCTGCCCGGTCAGCACGGGCATCGCCATCCAGTTCTCCATGAAGTCACGGTAGACGCCCAGCATGCGGAGCGCCTCCTCGGACGCCTCATCCTCGGTCGCGTGCGCCGTGTGGCCCTCCTGCCAGAGGAACTCGGTCGTACGCAGGAAGAGCCGCGTGCGCATCTCCCAGCGCACCACGTTCGCCCACTGGTTGATCAGCAGCGGCAGGTCGCGGTAGCTCTGCACCCACTTCGCGAACATGTCGTAGATGATCGTCTCAGACGTGGGCCGCACGACGAGCGGCTCCTCGAGCTTCGACTCCGGGTCCGGGATCAGCTCGCCACCCTCGGCTGCGACAAGGCGTGTGTGCGTGACGATCGCCATCTCCTTCGCAAAGCCCTCGACGTGCTTGGCCTCACGCGTGATGTAGCTCTGCGGGATGAACAGCGGGAAGTACGCGTTCTGATGACCCGTGGCCTTGAACATGGCGTCGAGCGCGTCGCGCATGTTCTCCCACAGCGTATAGCCGTACGGGCGGATCACCATGCAGCCGCGCACGGGCGAGTAGTCCGCCAGCTCCGCCCGCAGCACGATTTCGTTGTACCATGCGCTGAAGTCGTCCGCGCGTGTCGTCAGTCCCTTGTCCGCTGCCATCTCGCCTATCCCCCGGAGTCCCGTCCGCGCGCGACGCGGCGGCTCTCACGATATCGCTGTATCAGGTAAAGAATCGTCGCCGGCACGAGCACGAGTGCGGAGATCACCAGCCATCGGCGGACGAAGCTCACACCCGGCACAGGCACCAGCAGTGCGACCAGTGCGGCGCCCCCGAACGCCACGAACATGGCGGTCGCGAACAACCCCCACGTGTACAGCGCGGCGCGGCGGATGATGCGACGCCGCTCCTCGGCCGCCGCGCGCTCCTCGGATCTCATCCGACCGGTTCGCCCGCGTCGTCCAGCCGGCCCGCAAGGACACGAGCCAGCGGAAGTCGCTGCTCGGTCCCCGATCCCATGGTGCGAACCACGGCCACGCCGGCCGCGACCTCGTCGGGGCCGAACACGACGACCCTGCGCGCACCGCGCGCGTCCGCATCCTTGAACTGCTTTCCGACGCCCATCGACCGCAATGAATAGATTACGCTGTGGCCGCTCCCCCGCAGTGCGTGCGCCGCACGCAGCAGCGTCTCCTGCTCGGTATCCGAGACTGCGACGAGATAGACATCAACGGCCGGTGCCGTGTCGGGCAGCAGGTCGAGGTCCCGCAGCAGTTCCGTCAGCACCACGTCGCCCATGCCGAAGCCGACGGCCGGCAGGTCCGTGCCGCTGACTGCGCCGAGCAGCCGGTCGTAGCGACCGCCGCCGCAGATCGCGCGCAGCTCCCCGCGCCGGTCGAAGATTTCGAAGACGATGCCCGTGTAGTACGCGAGCCCGCGCACGATCGACGCGTCGTAGGCGACGTACTCGCCGAAGCCCATCGCGTCCAGCCGCTGCTGGAACCGTGAAATGCGCTCGATCTCGGCACCCACCCCTTCGATGCTGCCGAACTCGCGCCGGAGCGCGTCCAGGCTGCCCGCCCGGAAGATGGCGAACACGCGATCGATCGCGTGGCTGTCGAGGCCTGCCTCGTCGCGCAAGCGCTCGCGGATCCGCTCGTCCGCGTCGCGGCCCAGCTTGTCGACCGCGTTGTATGCGCGTGGCAGGCTCGCCTCCGCCACGCCGATAGCGAGCAGCAGCCGCTCCAGCAGACGCCTGTCATTGTAACGCGCGACGATGTGCGATTCCGTCAGTCCCAGTGCGCGCAGACCATCCAGCGCGACCGCCAGCACCTCCGCATCCGCCGCGCTGTCCGCCTCTCCGACCAGGTCCACGTTCCACTGGAAATGCTCACGCAGCCGGCCGCGCTGCGTCCGCTCGTAGCGGAAGAGCTGCGGCATGGAAAACCAGCGGATCGGCTTGCGCAGCCCGCCCGCCCGTGCGCCCACCATGCGCGCGAGCGTCGGCGTCATTTCCGGCCTCAGCGCGAGCTCGCGCCCGCCCTTGTCAGTGAAGTTGTAGAGCTGCCCGACGATCTCCTCGCCGCTCTTGTCGGTGTAGAGCTCCAGCGCCTCGAGCGGCGGGCCGTCATACTCCTCGAACCCGTAGCTGCGCGCCACTTCGCGCCAGGTGCTCGTGATGTGCTCGCGAACAGCGAAGTCGGCAGGGTAGAAATCCCGGAAGCCCGGCAGGCTCGTATACGTCGGCATTCGCGCGAATCTAGACGGCGAACGAAGGGGGCGGCAAGGAGGCATCCGCGCCCCACGGCGCGTGGCGGAGTGCGATCATGGCGTCACCAACCGTGTGGAAGGAGCCCGTAACCACGACGGTTCCGCCGCGCGCTGCCCGCCACACCGCCTCCAGCGCCGCCGTGAAGTCTTCGATCACCCGCGTGTTCGCCGAGGGCACCGCGGCCAGCACCTCGACAGGATCCCAGCAGCGGTCCCGCGGTGCGGTCGGCGGCGTCGTCAGCACGACGTCGTCGGCCGCTGCCTGCAGCGGGCGCAGCATTGCGCGCCAGTTCTTGTCGCCCAGCACGCCGACCAGCATCACCAGCGGCCGGGGGAGCCGCAGGGCGTCGAGCGCATCGACCAGGACGTGCACGCCTGCCTCGTTGTGTGCGACGTCGTAGAGCCAGCTCGTGTCCGCGCTGCGCACCAGCTGCAGCCGCCCCGGCCATTCGACCCCCGCCACGCCCTGCACGACGGCGTCCGCGTCCGGGCGCCAGTGTTCCCTGAGCCGGTCGACCGCCCGGACGGCGAGGGCGACGTTGCGCGCCTGGTGCGCACCCACGAGCGGCGTTTCGACGTGCAGTGTGCCGAAGTGATCCGTGCGCACGGTCATGCTGGTGCCGGACGCGCGGACGACCACGTTGCGGGGCTCGTTCGCCGGCAGCACCTCCAGCGCTGCGCCTGCAGCGTTTGCGGCCCTCCGGAATACGTCGAGCACCGTTGGATTCGACTCGGCAGTGACGGCGGGAACGCCCGGCTTGATGATGCCCGCCTTCTCCCGTGCCACCTCCTCGACGGTGTTGCCCAGGAGCTGGACGTGGTCCAGAGAGACGTTGGTGAGCACGCTCACCTCGGGCGTGATCACGTTGGTTGCGTCCAGGCGACCCCCCAGGCCGACCTCGATGACGGCGACGTCGACGCCGGCGTCGGCGAGCGCCAGCAAGCCGATCGCAGTCGTCGCTTCGAAGAAGGATGGTTCTGCTGCGGTGATGTGGGGCCACAGGCGCTCAGCGGCCGCAAGCAGGGCAGCCCTGTCGACCGGCGCCCCATCGATGCGGATGCGCTCCCGGAACGTCGTCAGGTGCGGCGAGGAGTAAAGGCCGGTGCGGTGACCGGCCCTCTGCAGGATGCTGGCGATCGTCGCCGCGACACTGCCCTTGCCATTCGTGCCGCCGACGTGGATCGTCGCGAAGCGGGTGTGCGGCTCGCCGACGGCCGCCAGCAGCGCACGTGTCCGGTCGAGCCCCCAGCGGATTCCCCCCGTGAGCCGCGGGAACAGCTCACGGACCAGCTCTTCGTAGGTGAGCGCGCTCAAGCGCTTGCGCGATCCTCCGGGCGGCCGTTCTGTGCCGGCGCAGGCTGTGCCAGCATGTGACGAAGCAGCTGGGCGGTGGTCGACTTGAGCTCGCGCCGGTCCACGATCGCGTCCACCATCCCGTGCTGAAGCAGGAACTCCGAACGCTGGAAACCGTCCGGCAGCTCCTGCTTGATCGTCTGCTCGATCACCCGCGGCCCCGCAAACCCGATGAGCGCACCCGGCTCGGCCAGGATGGCATCGCCGAGCATCGCGTACGACGCCGTGACGCCCCCGGTGGTCGGGTTGGTCAGGATCGATACGAACGGGATCCCTTCCTCGTGCAGCTGCGCCAGCATTACCGACGTCTTGGCCATCCGCATCAGCGAGAGGATGCCTTCCATCATGCGCGCACCGCCGGATGCGCTCAGGACGATCAGTGGCATACGCTGCTCGAGCGCCAGGTGGCCCAGCCGGGTGATCTTCTCGCCGACCACCGACCCCATGCTGCCGCCGATGAACTCGAAGTCCATGACGGCGATCGCGACACGGATCCCCTCCATCGTGCCTGTCGCCGTGCGCACCGCATCGCCCGGCCCATGCCGGCGCTCCGCGGTCTCCAGCCGCTGCGGGTACGGCTTCAGGTCGACGAAATCGAGGGGATCGTCGCTGCGCAGCTCCAGGAAGTGCTCCTCGTAGTCCTCGTCATCGAACAGCGCTCGCAGGTAGCCCTCCGCGTCCAGCCGCTGATGATGCCCGCATTCCGGGCAGACGAACAGGTTCTGCTCCATCCGCGCGCGGTACACGATGGCGCCGCACGAAGGACACTTGTCGAACACGTCCGAGGGCAGGTCGCGCCGGTCCTCCGCGCGCAGCTTCTGCTTCGGTTTCTTGAACCAGGACACTCAGTACCGACCTTGTTCCATGGCGACGCGCTGCGAGATGCCGAGCGCCAGGTACGTCGCCAGCAGGAATGAGCCGCCGTAGCTCAGGAACGGCAGCGGAATTCCGGTGATGGGCATGACGCCAAGGGTCATCCCTACGTTGACGAGCACGTGCGTGAACCACGCGCCCAGGATACCGATCACCACGATGCCCGAGAACGGGTCCGTCAGCCGCTCCGCCAGGCGCGCCAGGCGCCAGAGGATGAAGCCGAAGGCCAGGATCACGAGAACGCCGCCGATGAAGCCCAGCTCCTCGCCGATCACCGCGTAGATGAAGTCGGTGTGCTGCTCCGGAAGGAATGCGAGCCGCTTCTGCGAACCCTCCGTGAAGCCCTTGCCGAAGATACCGCCGCTGCCGATCGCCACGCGTGACTGGATGACGTGATACCCCGAGCCGCGCGGGTCGATGGACGGGTCGAGGAACACCAGCAGCCGGTTCTTCTGGTACTGCTCGAGCGAGTTCCAGAGTGGCACGGCAATCGTGCCCGCGGCCAGGTTCGCACCCACGACCGCGACCCCTTCCCACAGCTCCATGCGGTAGAAGTAGACGAACGCGATCAGCGCGATCATGTACACGCTGAAGATCCAGCCCGCGAACGCGAGGAACAGCGCGACCATGGGGCTGATGAGAAGGAACAGCAGTGCGGGCGATGTGCCGGCCCAGTACAGCGTCGCGAGCAGGACTCCGCCGAACACCATGGCCGTGCCGAGGTCGGGCTGCGCGAGCACGAGCAGCATCGGCACCGCGACGATCGCGATCGGCTTCCAGAGCCTCACCAGCGAGTCGGGCCGCTCCCGCCACGCGCCCATCACGCGTCCCAGCATCAGAACGGTCGCGACGTTCGCGAACTGCGCGGGCTGCACCATCATCGGGCCGATACGGAGCCAGCTCTTGGTGCCGGACGCAGTGCCCTGCCCCGTCCCGATGGCAAGGGTGGCGATCAGCACGAGCAGCATCAGGAAGTATGCGGGCGCTGCCAGCCACTCGAGCCAGCGCACGGGCACGCGCATCACCACGAACAGCGCGACCAGCGAGATTCCGAGCCACGTGAGCTGCGCGCGCCACAGCCCCGCCAGACCGCGGTCGGGGACGTCGAGCTGGCCGGCGGAGTAGATCATGGCCACGCCGAGCAGCGACATCGACAGCACCGCGAACACCAGTGCGGGGTCGCCGAACAGCGATCGGATCCGTTCCCTCAGACCCATCTGCCTCTACCTCCGCTCAGCGCTCGCCCGAGATGGTGCGGTACACACCGAGCGCAATGAGACCGGCCACCATCGCGTACAGCGCAGCGATCGGTGTGGCGGTCAACAGCACTCCGCTCTCGGCTTCCGTGAGCACGACGTGGATCGCGTCACGCAGCACCTTGCCGAGGAACAGGTACACCGCGACGAACAGCAGGCTGTCGCCCTCGAAGAGGTCGCGTGAACGGGCGCCGAGCACGGCAATCAGCGAGAACGCAACAGCGCTCGCCCCGAACGCGACCAGCGCAAGTGAATCCTCGAGCACGCCGAGCAGCAGTCCCAGCAGCGCCGCGGTGGTCGCGCGCATGCGACGCGCAGCGAGCAGCACGGCGATCGTCATCAGGTCCGGCGCGCTTTCGCCTATCCCCAGGCCGACATGCAGCACGAGGTGGACGAGGACGAGGACTGCGACGAAGATCGAAAAGCCGTATTTCGATCGGGCCATCAGTTCCCGTCCTCATCGGTGTCGGGGCGCGGCAGTGGCGGCATCGAGTCGGCGCCCAGCGGATCAGGTGCGGCGGAGACGTGCCACAAGGCAGACAGGTCCGCTTCACGTCCCCCACGTCCCACGCCAACCAGCACCTGTGCGACCGCCTCCGGCCGCACTGCCGGGCGCAGCAGGTAGCTCTTCCGCCACCCGGTGTCGGCTTCCTCGATGCCCAGCACGGTGCCGACCACGATACCGCGCGGGAACACACCGCCACGGCCCGACGAGACGATGCGTCGGCCGGGCGGGATGTCCACGTGGAACGGTGCGCCGGTCAGGGCGAGCAGCGCCTCCTCCGTATACTTCCCGGGCCGCGGCTCCACGATCCCGTATGCAAGCCCGTCGGCCGTCATCGCGCTCACGCGGAACTCGGGGTGCGTCCAGTCGATGGCCTGCGACTGGTGCTCGTCGACGGACCAGACGACGCCGAGCAGCCCGTCCGGCGTGAGGACGGGACTGCCGACGCGCACGCCCTCGGCACTGCCGACGTTCAGCATGAATGTGCTCTCGGCCGTCGCCATGCCGACGCGCAGCACGTCGGCGGGGATGAACGCATCGCCGGCCCGCTCCTGCAGTGCGAGCAGTGAGCGAAGCCGGCGGTTCTCCTCGGCGAGCGAAGCCTGCGCAGTCACGAGCGCGGCGAGAGAGTCGCGCTGCGCGCGGATCGCACCGACATCGACCGTACGGCCGCGTCGCTGCGCGATGCGCTCCTGAAACGCGAGAAAGGGCCGCAGCACCGTGGCCCGCAGCCCCTCGCGCACCGGCGACTGGTACTCCGTCGGCAGTGCGTACACGATCAGCGCGAGCACGACGACGCCGATGGCAAGCAGCCCCTGGCGACGTCGCTCTCTGCGCGTTCCGTCAAAGTCGAGCACTCAGGTCGTCAATACGCTTCGGAACCGTTCGAACTCGTCGAGGATGCGCCCTGTCCCGCGCACCACGCACGTCAACGGCTCCTCGTCCACGTGAATCGGCAGGTTCGTCTCGTGGGCGAGGAGCTGATCCAGACCCCGGATCAGCGCGCCGCCCCCGGTCATTACGATGCCGCGGTCAACAATGTCCGACGCAAGCTCCGGGGGCGTGATCTCGAGCGCGCGCCGGCATGCGTCCACGATCTGCTGGATCGGCTCCTGGATGCACTCGCGGATCTCCTGCGAGTGCACACGCACGGTCTTCGGAATGCCGCTCACCAGGTCGCGTCCCTTCACTTCCATCTCCCGCTCGTCTCCGGCATTGAACGCAGAGCCGATCTGGATCTTGATCGCCTCTGCCGTCGGCTCGCCGATCAGCAGGTTGTAGTTCTTGCGCAGGAAGCTGACGATCGCATTGTCGATCTCGTCGCCACCCACGCGGATCGAGGTGTCGCTCACAATGCCGCTGAGCGCGATCACCGCGATCTCCGTCGTACCGCCGCCGATGTCGATCACCATGTTGCCCGTCGGCGTATCGACCGGGAGCCCCACACCGATCGCCGCCGCCATCGGCTCGGCGACCATGTAGACCTCCTTGGCGCCCGCCGCCGCGGCACTCGAGCGCACGGCCCGCCGCTCGAGCTCCGTGATCCCGGACGGCACGCCCACGATCACCCGGGGCTTCATCCGGAAGATCCGCTTGTTGGTCACCGCCTTCAGGAAGTGACGCAGCATGATCTCCGTGATGTCCACGTCGGCGATGACCCCGTCCTTCAAAGGTCGTACCGCCATGATTCCCTCGGGCGTGCGGCCCAGCATCCGCTTCGCCTCGAGGCCGATCCCCTTGATCCGGTTGGTGCCGCGCTCGACCGCCACGACCGAGGGCTCGTTCAGCACGATCCCCTCGCCCTTGACGTAGACGAGCGTGTTCGCGGTCCCCAGGTCCACCGCGATGTCGTTGACGGGCAGCAGCCGGCCCGTGCTCAGAATGCCCCGAAGCGCCATACCCCTCGCCCGGCCGGGTTCATCCCGGCCATAAGTCCATGTCCCGTCGGGAGAAACAGGCGTGTACCACGCCTGCGGGGAGCAGAGTGCGGAAGTTAGGGCCAGCCCCCCGCAGCGGCAAGCAGAAACGCGGGGAAAATCGCGGTCCAACGCGATGTCGCGCGGCTGGCAAGATGATCGTGGGCGGGCCCGCCGGCTCGCCTGCCGGATCCATCATCACCCGTGCGTGCTGCAGCCGATCAGTGCCGGCCGGTGCTGCCGAAGCCACCGCTGCCGCGGCCGGTCGCCGGGAGCTCCGCGGCCAGCTCCCAGTCGATGCGGATGACCCGCGCGATCAGCATCTGCGCGATGCGCTCGCCGTGCGCGATCTCCTGCGGCTCGCTGTCGAAGTTGATGAGGGGGATCCGGATCTCGCCGCGGTAGTCGCTGTCGATGGTGCAGGGTGTGTTGATGATGCTGATGCCGCGCTTGAGAGCAAGGCCCGAACGCGGCCGGATCTGTGCTTCCGTTCCTTCCGGCAGCGCAATCGCGAGCCCGGTCGGCACCAGGTGCCGGCCGAGCGGCGGCAGCACGATCGTTTCGCCGGCATTGCGCAGATCGACCGCGGCACTGCCGTCCGTGCCGTACTCGGGCAACGTCCAGTCGATCGGATAGTTCGGCAGGCGCTGCACGCGTACAGGCATGGCTTCCACGGATCGGCTCCCTCCTCGAGGGCGCCGCGTACCAGGCAGTGCCCTAGGTCAGCTGTTCGTTGTTCATGCGCAGCTCGGCGCGCAGGCGCGGATGCGCGCGCCACAGGTAATAGATCATCGCGCCTCCCGCCAGTCCGCTCGCGGCGAGCACCGCTGCGGGTGTCAGGGAGTTCCTGAGCAGCGGTAGCGACAAGAGATCCAGCCCACGCTACACACCACGCGCCCCGGACACCATCAGCGAAATCCGGACAGACACGTAGGCAGATGTGACGACGGCGGCGCCCCCGATGGGAACGCCGCCGTCCGGTCCACCGCGCTCGCGCGCGAGCCTACAGCACGCTTTCCAGCGACGTGTGCGGCATGTCGAACGCCTCGGCCACGCCCGCATACGTGATCTTGCCGCTGACGACGTTCACGCCGAGCGCGAGTGAGCGATCGGCGCGCACCGCCGGCCGCCAGCCCTGGCCCGCGATGCTCAGCGCGTACGGCAGCGTCGCGTTGGTCAGTGCCATGGTCGACGTACGCGGCACCGCACCCGGCATGTTCGCCACGCCGTAGTGCACGATGCCGTCGACCTCATAGATCGGGTTCTCGTGGGTGGTCGGCTTGATCGTCTCGATGCAGCCGCCCTGGTCCACGGCCACGTCGACGACGACCGCGCCCTTCGGCATGATCGCGAGGTCCTCGCGCGTGACCAGGCGCGGGGCCTTCTTGCCCGGCACCAGCACCGCACCGATCACGAGATCGCTCTTGGCGAGGTGCTCGAGCAGGTTGCCGCGATTCGAGTAGAGCGGCGTCACGTTCTTCGGCATCACGTCGGCGAGGTAGCGCAGCCGTGGCAGCGACACGTCCATGATGGTGACACGCGCACCGAGGCCGGCCGCCATCTTCGCCGCGTTCGTGCCGACGATGCCGCCGCCGATCACCAGCACGTTCGCCGGCTCCACGCCAGGCACGCCGCCCAGCAGCATGCCGCGGCCGCCAAAGAACTTCTCCAGGTACTTCGCGCCCTCCTGCACCGACATCCGCCCCGCGACCTCGCTCATCGGTGTGAGCAGCGGCAGCTCGCCCGACGGCAGCTGCACGGTCTCGTAGGCAATCCCGATCGCGCCCGAATCGACGGTCGCGCGCGTGAGCTCCTCGGATGCGGCGAAATGGAAGTAGGTGAAGATGATCTGGTCCTTCCGCATGTGCGCGTACTCGGACGCGATCGGCTCCTTCACCTTCATGATCATGTCGGCCTGCTTCCAGACGTCGGCTGCGCTGTCGACGATCTGCGCACCCGCCTCCTGGTAGGCAACGTTCTCGAAGCCGCTGCCCTCGCCGGCGTCCTTCTCGATCAGCACCGTATGCCCTGCATCCACGAACGCCTGCGCGCCGCCCGGCACGAGTGCGATGCGGTTTTCGTTGGTCTTTATTTCCTTCGGTACGCCGATGATCATGATCATTGCCTCCGGCTGGATTCAGTTCCGCGAACCGGCAGGTCCCAGCCGCAACACGACCTGCCTGTCCGGATCGTAGTATGTGGCCGCAAGCGCAGCCACATCATCCTGCGTGACGGCGTCGACGAGCGCCAGCACCTCCTCGACCGAACGGAACGGCTCGTCGTACAACTCGGTGCCGGCCAGCCGCGAAAGGCGGGCGCCGCTCGACTCCATCGAGAGCACGACCTGCCCGCGTACCTGGCCCTTCGCGTCCTCCAGCTCCTCGGCGGTGAGCCCCTCCCGCGCCAGCTTCGCCATCTCCTCCCGGATCACGGCCTCGGCCCGCTGCGCCCACTCCGGCCTTGTCCCGACATAGATCGAGCTGACGCCGGCGTCGCGATAGAAGGACTGCAGCGCGTACACGGCGTAGGCCAGGCCCAGCTCCTCCCGCACTCGCTGGAACAGGCGTGAGCTCATGCCGCCGCCGAACGCGTTGGACAGCAGCACCAGCCCGATCCGCCGCGGGTCCTGGTGCCCGAACGTGCGCGTGCCGATCACGATGTGCGACTGCGCCCCGGGACGCTCCACGTGACGCTCCGCGCTGCGCTCCGCCGCGGGAGCGCGGCCGTTGCGCTGCACGCTGCCGGCCGGCACCGATGCCAGGAACCGCCCGACCTGCTCCACGATGTGCTCGTGGGAAACACTGCCGACCGCCGCAACCACGATGTTGCCGCGGTGATACGAATTGCGGTGAAGGCGGCGAAGCGTTTCGTCGGTGAAGCCGCTTACCGTTTCGCGCGTGCCGAGAATGCTGTAGCCGTAGGGATGGTCCCCCCAGAGCTGCTCCGCATGGAGATCGAAGATCAGGTCGTCGGGAGTGTCTTCGACGGTCGCGATCTCCTCGAGGACGACTTCGCGCTCCAGCTCGAGGTCCTCGCGGCGCAGCAGGGGTGAAACGACGAGGTCGGCGAGAACATCGAGCGCGAGCTCGGTGTTCTCGTCCAGCACCTTCGCCTGGTAGCAGGTGTGTTCACGGGTCGTGTATGCGTCGAGCGAGCCGCCGACCCGCTCGAGCACCAGCGCCAGGTCGCGCGCACTGCGGCGCGCGGTGCCCTTGAACACCATGTGCTCGAGCATGTGGCTCGCGCCCATCAGCTCGGGCGTCTCGTGCACCGAGCCGGCACGTACCCAGATGCCGATCGATGCCGAGCGCAGGCCCGGCATCGATTCGGTGAGTACGACGAGCCCGTCGCCAACGTCGGTGCGGGCGTAGCGATCCGTCACTCGGCTGCGCCGCCTCCGTTCGCCCCCGCGTCGTCGGCCAGGGCCGCCTTGCGGGACAGTCGCATCTTACCCTTCTCGTCGATCGAGAGCAGCTTCACGCGGACCGGATCGCCCTTCTTGACGACGTCCTCGGTCTTGTCGGTGCGGCCCTCCTGCATCTCCGAGATGTGCAGCAGCCCCTCCGTGCCCGGCATGATCTCGACGAACGCGCCGAACGTCGTCGTCGACTTCACGATGCCGTCATAGATGCGGCCGACCTCCGGCTCCTGCGTCATCGCAGCAATGCGCTCGCGCGCCTTCTCACCACCGATGCCGGAAACGCTCGCGATCGTGATCAGGCCGCTGTCGTCGATGCTGATCTTCGCGCCCGTGTCCTCTTCCAGGCCGCGGATGTTCTTGCCCTTCGGGCCGATCACCTCGCCGATCTTGGACGGGTTGATCTGCATCGTGATGATGCGCGGCGCCCACTCCGACATCTCGGTGCGATGCGTCGTAATCGCCTTGTCCATCTCGTCGAGGATGTGCATGCGGCCCTTGCGCGCCCGCTGCAGTGCCTCGCGCATCACTTCGATCGAGATGCCGTCGATCTTGAGGTCCATCTGGATCGACGTCACGCCCGTGCGCGTCCCGGCCACCTTGAAGTCCATGTCGCCGAGCGCGTCCTCCATGCCGAGGATGTCGGTCAGCACCTCGACGCGGTCGCCCTCCTTGATCAGCCCCATTGCGACGCCCGCGCACGCGGCCTTGATCGGCACACCCGCGTCCATCAGCGAGAGCGACGCGCTGCACACCGAAGCCATCGACGAGCTGCCGTTCGACTCCAGCACCTCGGACACGACGCGGATCGTGTAGGGGAACTCGTCGAAGGGCGGCAGCAACGGCTGGATGGCCCGTTCGGCCAGCGCACCGTGACCCTGCTCGCGCCGCGACGTCCCGCGGATCGGCTTCGCCTCACCAGTCGAGAACGGCGGGAAGTTGTAGTGCAGCATGAACGACTTCGTCGTCTCGGACGGGACGTTGATGTTGTCGATCCGCTGCTCGTCGTCCTGCGTGCCGAGCGTGACCACACCGAGCGACTGGGTCGAGCCGCGTGTGAACAGTGCGCTGCCGTGCGTGCGCGGCAGAATGCCGACCTCGCTGCTGATCGGCCGCACCTCGTCCGGCCTGCGGCCGTCGGAGCGCACGCCCTTCTCGATGATCTGGCGCCGCATCGACGCCTTCTCGGAGAGGTACAGCAGCTCCCTGATCTCGGTCTCCTGCTCCGGGAACTCCTCGGCGAGTGACTCCTGCACCTCGCCGCGGAGCGCAGCCAGCGCCTCGTTGCGCTCGGCCTTGTCCGCGATCAGCATGGCGTCGGCGATGCGCGCACCTGCCAGCTGCATCACGCGCTCACGCAGCACCTCACCCGGCTCGACCGGCGTCCACTGCATCTCCGGCTGCTTGACCGGCTCGACGAACTCCCGCTGCAGCGCGCACAGCTCGCGGATGCCCGCGTGCGCCGCCTCGAGGGCGTCAGCAACATCCTCCTCGCTGATCTCCATCGAGCCGCCTTCGACCATCAGGATGCCGTTCTCCGTGCCGGCGACCACGATGTCGACGTCGCTGTACTCGAGCTGCTGGAACGTCGGATTCAGCACCCACTGGTCCTGGATGCGCGCGACGCGCACGGCCGCGACCGGGTTCGCGAACGGAATCTTCGACATCAGCAGCGCGGTCGATGCACCCAGCATCGAGATCACGTCCGGCGCGTTCTCCTGGTCCGCCGACAGCACGTGCACCATGACCTGTGTCTCGTGCATGAAGCCGTCGGGAAACATGGGCCGGATCGGTCGGTCGATCAGCCTGGCGGTCAGGATCTCGCCTTCGCCCGGCCGCGCCTCGCGCTTGAAGAAGCCACCCGGGAACTTGCCGGCGGCATACGCGCGCTCGCGGTACTCGACCGTCAGCGGGAAGAACGGGAGGTGCGTCGGGTTCTCCTGCGCGACTGCGGTTACGAGCGCGACCGTCTCGCCGTACTGAACGAGCACCGCACCGTGCGCCTGGCGCGCCATCCGGCCGGTCTCGAGAATCAGCTTCCGGCCGGCAAACGTGCGTTCGATTCTATGCATGGTGGTTCCTGTCGGTGGGATGACACTCCCGGATTGACGGACGCGCAGGCGCGACGAGTCGGCATCCGACCCGTCGCCCCTGCGCGTTGAACTCCTGAGGCATTCGGCCCGGCATCAATGCCGGAGCCCCAGGTCCTCGATGAGGGAGCGATACCGCTCGAGATCCTGACGCTTCAGGTATTCGAGCAGCCGACGCCGACGACCCACCATCTTGAGCAGGCCGCGTCGGCTGTGATGATCCTTGTGGTGCTTCCGGAAGTGGTCCGTCAGCTCGTTGATCCGGGTCGTGAGCAGTGCGATCTGGACGGGCGCGCTGCCCCGGTCTTCCGGGTGCAACTGGTACTTCCTGATTACTTCGTCCTTGTTGAACCCCATTTGGGTTCCGCCTCCGCGAGAGTCTACGCTGGTCGGGAAGCCATTCCCTTGCTAGCCCTTCAGGCTAGCGCAATCTCCCTGCTGCCGCAAGCGCCTGCGCCCTCCCGGAGCACCTCGCGCGCGGTCCGCACGTCCTCGTTCATCGCTTCGACGAGCGCCTCTGCACTCGGGAACCGCTCCACGCCCCGCAGCCGGGCGCACAGGTCCACGCGCAGGTGCCGGCCGTACAGGTCGCCACTCCAGTCCAGCAGGTGCAGTTCGATGGTCGGCGCGGCGCCGACGAAGGTAGGCCGTGAGCCCACGTGGAGCACGCCGTCGATCGTGCCTTCGCGCAGCACCGCCCGCGCCACGTAGATGCCCTCGGCCGGGACGAGCTTGGTGGGGTCGTTCAGCTCGAGGTTGGCGGTCGGAAAGCCGAGCTGGCGGCCGCGCCCGTCGCCGCGGACGACGGTGCCGCGGATGCTGTAGGGGCGGCCGAGCCCGTCCGCCGCGGCAAGGACATCGCCCGCGGCGACTGCGCGCCGGATCCGCGTCGAGCTGATCGGCGCAGTACCCGCTTCCACCGGCTCTACCACCTCGACACTGAAGCCGAACCGCTCACCGGCGGCGCGCAGCGTGGATACGTCGCCCTTGCGGCCGCGGCCGAAGCCGTGGTCGTAGCCGATGACCAGGTGACTCAGCCCGAAGCGGCCGACCAGGATCTCCTCGACGAAGCGGTCCGGCTCGTAGGCGGCGAGCGCGCGATCGAAGCGGAGAAAGACAGCGTACGTGAGCCCCGACTCGGCGAGGATCTCCATCTTCTCGACGGGCGTGGTGAGCAGCGGCGGGGCTGCGTCCGGCCGCACGATCCGCAGCGGATGGGGGTCGAAGGTGACGAGCACGCTCGGCCGGTCGCGTTCCCGCGCCCGCTGCACGACCCGCTGCAGCAGTTCCCAGTGACCGCGATGCACGCCGTCGAACGTGCCGACGGTGAGCACTGCGCCCGAGCGGGCGAGCGGCGTGCTCATACGAAGACCTTGTTCGGCTCCAGGCGCCCCCCGGCCGCGCGGCCGATGGCGAGAAGCCGATCGTCGTGCAGCACCACGATGGTCTGCGCATCGGGCAGGGCGCATGAGACCGGGCGCCCGTGCGTCAGGTGGCGCGCATCCTCCTCGTCCACGCTCAGCCGCGGAAACGTGGCGAGCGCCGCGGCAGGCGCGATCAGCACGCTGGCAACGGCAACGGGATCATCGAGCCGGTCTGTGGCCAGAGCATCGGCGACACTGTGCGGGCCGATCGCGGTGCGCCGCAGGGCAGTCAGGTGCCCGAGCGTCCCCAGTCGCTCCGCGACGTCGCGGCCGATCGAGCGGATGTACGTGCCACTGGAGCAGCGCACGTGAAACGTGATCTCCGGCAGGGCGATCGCGATGACCTCGATCGCATGGACCTCGATGTCGACGTCGGGCAGCTCCACGATTTCCCCGCGCCGCGCGAGCCGGTGCGCGCGCTCGCCCGCGATCTTCTTCGCCGAATACGCCGGCGGCCGCTGTGGCCGTCGCCCCGCTTCCGCCGCGAACGCGGCGCGGATCGTCGCGTCGTCCAGCGTGCGCCACGCATCACTCTCGGCCACCACGCTGCCGGTCGCATCGTCCGTGTCGGTGGCGGCGCCGAGGCGCATCGTCGCGCGGTACGCCTTGGGCATGTCCGTCAGGTACTCGGCGATGCGCGTGGCGCGGCCGACGCACAGCAGCAGCAGCCCGGACGCGAACGGATCGAGCGTGCCCGTGTGTCCGATGCGCCGCTCACCGAGCGCGCGCCGCGCCTGCGCGACGACGTCGTGCGACGTCGGGCCGGCAGGCTTGTCGACCGGGAGCACGCCCTCGAGCGAGTCACGCCGTTTCGTCATCCGCCTCCGACGGCCCCAGCTCCCGCATCGCCTCGCCCAGCAGCTTCTCGATGCGCTGCGCGTGCGCGAGCGTGTCGTCCCACGTGAAATGCAGCTCCGGTGCACGGCGGATGTGCAGCCGCCGCCCGATCTCCCCGCGGATGAACGGCTCGGCGACGTCGAGCCCCTCGAGCGTGCTCTCGCGCGCGGTCGGATCGATCGCGGTGACGTACACCCTGGCGTGATACAGGTCCGGTGAGACCTCGACGTGCGTGACCGTCACCAGGCCGACACGCGGATCGCGCACCTGGTTCTGCAGTATGTCCATCAGCTCCCGCCGGAACTGCTCATTCAGTCGTTCGACCCGGCGTCGTCCTGCCATGATCACTCCATTTCCACGATACGTGCTCCGCCCTGCGCACGGTGGCGCGCATCGACCGCGACGTCTCCTGCGCGGCCGCTGCACCTCATGCGAAGCGGCGCTCCACCGAGATGATGCGCGCGCGGTACTCGCGGGCAACGAGTGCGTGCGCATTCTCCAGCACCGAATCCGCCTGCCCGCCATCCGTCGCCGCGACGCACGCGGTCAGCTCCGCACGCTGCCACAGATCCTGGTGTGCGGTTTCCGCGACGGAAACATTGAACCGGTCGTGCAGCTTCGTCTTGAGACTCTTGATGACGCTCCGCTTTTCCTTGAGCGACTGGCAGCCGATCACCTCCAGCTGCCAGGTCACGACGCCGATGACCATACGCCTTCCCGTGCACCCGTCAATGTCTGCCGCGCCCGGGCGGTGGAAACGCAAACGGGGGACCGGCACAGGCCGGCCCCCCGAAAGACGTGTCTGACCTGCTGGTTCACGACTCGTTCGACGCCGATCCCGCCAGTGTGCGTGCGACCGATTCGATGCGGAAGCACTCGATGTGGTCGCCGACCTTGAGGTCGTTGTACCCATTGACGTTGAGACCGCACTCGAAACCTTCGCGTACCTCGCGGACATCGTCCTTGAAGCGCTTGAGGCTGCCCAGCTCGCCCTCGTACACCTGCACACCGTCGCGCACCACCCGCACGCGGCCGCGTCGGTCGATCGTGCCCTCCGTGACGTAGCAGCCCGCCACCGTGCCGACGCGCGGCACCTTGAAGAGCTGACGCACCTCTGCGACGCCGAGAAGGACTTCCTTCTCCTCGGGCGTGAGCATGCCCTCGAGCGCGTTGCGAACGTCCTCGACCGCCTCGTAGATGATGCTGTACAGGCGGATGTCCACGCCCTCGCGGCCTGCCGTTGCACGGGCTTCGCTGGTCGGCCGCACGTGGAACCCGATCACGATGGCGCCCGCCGTCGTTGCGAGCAGCACGTCCGACTCGTTGATCGCGCCGACGCCGCGGTGGATCACCTCGACCTGCACTTCGCTGGTCGAGAGCTGGCCGAGCGCGTCGCTCAGTGCCTGCACCGAGCCGTCCACGTCGCCCTTGATGATCAGGTTGAGCGTGGCCGTCTCGCCCTGTGCGAGCAGCTTGCTGATGTCGGTCAGCTTGACGCCGCGGCTCTTGATGCGGAGCTGCTTCTCACGGTCCAGCCGCTGACGCGTATTCGCGATCTCGCTCGCACGATCCGCTTCCATCCCGACGAGCATGTCGCCCGCCTGCGGCACCCCTGCGATGCCGAGCACCTGGACCGGCGTGCTGGGACCCGCGGCCTCGACCGTCTTGCCACGCTCGTCGAGCAGCGCGCGTACGCGGCCGTCGTAGTGGCCGCACACGAACGAGTCACCGACGCGCAGCGTGCCGTTGGTGACGAGCACGGTTGCGACCGGTCCCTTGCCGACGTCCAGCTGGGCCTCGACCACCGTGCCCTGCGCCGGACGGTCCGGGTTCGCCTTGAGGTCGAGCATCTCCGCCTGCAGCAGCACCTTCTCGAGCAGCTCGTCGACGCCGAGCCCCTTCTTGGCGCTGACCTCTGCAGCGAGCACGTCGCCGCCGTACTCCTCGACCACGACACCGTGCTGCAGCAGGTCCTGCTTGATGCGGTTCGGATCCGCACCCGGCAGGTCGACCTTGTTGATGGCGACGACGATCGGCACACCCGCGTTCCGGGCGTGGCTGATCGCCTCCTTGGTCTGCGGCATGACGCTGTCATCGGCAGCGACGACCAGGATCACGAGGTCCGTGATCTCCGCACCACGCGCACGCATGGCCGTGAACGCGGCGTGGCCGGGGGTATCGAGGAACGCGACCGAGCGGCCGTCGTTCAGCCCGACCATGTACGCACCGATGTGCTGCGTGATGCCGCCGGACTCGCCCGCGACGACGTTCGTGCGCCGGATGTAGTCGAGCAGCGACGTCTTGCCGTGGTCGACGTGACCCATGACCGTGATGACCGGCGGCCGCGGCTGCAGATCCTCTGCCGCATCCGTTTCGGTCTCCTCGATCATGTCGCCGCCGTACTCCTCCTCGCGGACGGCACGGAAGCCGAACTCGTCGAGCAGCAGCTCGATCTGGTCGAAGTCGAGCCGCTGGTTGATCGTCACCATCAGCCCGAGGTTCTTGAATGCGCTCGCGACGATCTGCGTCGCCGGCACGTCGATCAGCTCCGCGAGCTCCGAGACCGTCAGGAACTCGTTCACACGGACCGTCTCCGCTTCCTCGGCAGCCTTGCGCTGACGCTGCGCCTCCGCCTCGACGCGGCTCGGTGCCTCCTCACGGCGGTGACGGCGCTTGCGCCCGCTGCCCTTCAGCTCGGCCATGACGCGCGAGATGTTCTCCTGCACCGCCGCCTCGTCGACGCGCCGCGACTTCTTCTTCTTCTTGTCCTTGGCCTTGCGCCGGCCGTCGGGCGTGAAGCCCTCGGCCTGGATGCGCACCTGGCCACCCGGTCCGGCGCTGGCAGCAGGCGCCGGTGTGGCGGGCCGCTGCTGCTGCGGCTGGGCTGGCGGCGTGCGCTTGAGCACGTCCGCGGCGCGCCGCAGGCGCGGCCGCTGCTCCGGTGTCGGCACGCGCGGGGCGCGCTCCTCCGCAGGCGGTGCGGCAGGCTTCGCCTCGGTTCGTGCGACGGGCTCCGTCGGCCGCTCCAGCTCGGCCGGTGACGGCGCAGGCGGCTCCGCCGCCCGTACCTCTTCCACCGCCTCCACGTCCGCCTCGACCCGCTCGGCCTCGACTTCCTCGAGCGCCTCCGCAGCGACGTCCTCGCCCTGCGCCTCGGCGGCTTCGGCCGCCTCGGCCGCGATCGCCTCGGCCGCATCGGCCGCCGGCGAAGCGCTCTCCGGGTGGGCGACGATCTCCTCCGGCTCGCGGTCCTCGAGGAACGGGGACCTGCGGACTGCCGGTGCGACGACCTCGGGCTCCGGCTCCTCCGCCTCCTCCTCCGCGCCACGCGCGGCTTCCTCTTCGGCGCGCGCGGCCTCGACGTCGGCCTTGCGGCGACGCCGACGACGCGTCGGCGTCGCGTCCTCCATCACCGCATCGATCGCCTCTTCCTCGACATGGCCTGCACGGCGCTCGCGCTCCATGCGGGCGCGCAGCTTCGCAACGGTCGCGTCGTCGACGGTGGAGGCCTCGCTCCGTACCGATGCGCCGAGACCCCGCAGAAGCTGGATCAGCTTCTCGGGCTCGATCTTGAATTCTCTTGCTACTTCATAGACGCGCATCACCACCACCTTGACGAATGCTGCTCGTACGTTCCTGCCACGTCGTTCCTTCTACTCCGCTTTCAGCAACTGCTCCAGCTTGCGCGCCAGCCCGGCATCCGTGATACCGAGCGCGCTCGCGGGCGGGCGACCGACTGCCCCGCCGAGCACTGCCCGCGTCGCAACCTCCCGGTGCGGGACCGACCGCGACGTCAGCAGTGGAATCAGCTTGTCACGCGTGTTCGCGCTGATGTCATCAGCCACGAGGACGAAATGCAGTGCGCCCGCGCGCGCTGCCTCCCGGACCCGCTCCGTCCCCGAAAGCACCGCGCCTGCCCGGGCCGCGAGGCCGAGCAGGCGCAGCACCGGCTCAGTCGCGCCCATCCTCCGCGTCATCGACCTTCGAGGCCGGCGTGGACTCCGTGCGCGTACGCTCCGGCAGCGGCAGACCGAGGATGTCCGCGGCGAACTCACGGGCTTCGGCCAGCTCCTCCTCCGACGGCCCGCCCTCCGCCTGCGTGCTCTCCTCGCCTGCGTCCTCGACCGTCAGCGACTCGATCAACCGGAGCACGTCGTCCGCATCCTCTGCCGTGATACCGGAAATGCGGAGCAGATCGTCACGCTCCAGGTCGATGATGTCGAGAAAGCTAGTATACCCGGCCGCTTCCAGTGCCGCCAGCGTGGTGACGGGCAGGTCCAGCTCACGGATCGGGAAGTCTGCGACTTCGTACTCCGGCTCACCGCCGCCGAACAGCGCAGCATCCGCGCCCCGCTCCAGCCACTCGCGGCTGCCGTACAGGTCGATCTGCCAGCCGATGAGCTGGCTTGCGAGCCGCACGTTCTGACCGTTGCGGCCGATCGCGAGCGACAGCTGGTCCTCGTCGACGATTGCCGTGATGACGCGGCGCGTCGAATCGCTCAGCACCTTGGCGACCTTGGCCGGAGCCAGCGCACGGCGTGCGTAGATCTCCGGGTCGGGGTGCCATGGCACGATGTCGATGCGCTCGCCGCCCAGCTCGCTCACGACCGCCTGCACGCGCGAGCCCTTGAGCCCGACGCACGCACCGACCGGATCGATCGATTCGTCGCGCGACGTCACCGCGAGCTTGGTCCGACCGCCCACCTCGCGCGCGATGCCCTTGATGTCCACGATGCCCTGGTAGATCTCCGGCACCTCCAGCTTGAACAGCGCTGCCACGAACTCCGGCGCGGCACGCGACAGGATCAGGCGGGGACCCTTGGGCGTCTCCTCGACCTTCTTCAGCACGGCACGGATCGGCTCACCCTGGCGGAACCGCTCGCGCGGGTTCTGCTCCTTCCACGGAATGATCGAGTCCGCGTCGCGCGACTTGTTCAGCATCAGCACGATCTTGCCGCGCTCGACCTGCTGCACCTCGCCCGACAGCAGCTCGCCCACCCGGTTCGCGTACTCGTCGCGGATCTTGTTCCGCTCACCCTCGCGCACCCGCTGAATGATCCGCTGCTTGGCGGCCATCACGGCATTGCGGCCGAAGTCGGCGAACTCGACCGGAATCTCCAGCACGTCGCCGACCTCGAAGTCGGGGTCGTCCCAGCGCGCCTCCTCCAGTGAGACCTCGCGCGACGGATCCTCGACCTCGGCAACGACTTCCTTCAGCACCATGATCTTGATGTCGCCCTCGTCCTCGTCGACGCGGATCTCCGCTTCGACGTTCGGCCCGTACCGACGGGCGAGGGCGGCCATGATGCCGTCCTTGATGAGGTCGTGCAGGTCGTCGCGCGAGAGATTCTTGTTCGCAATCATCTCGCGGAACGCTGCCAGGACCTGCGTCGCGTTTGCCATAACCGTTCCTTCTCGTCCCGAACCGTTCAGGTTCAGCGGTCTTCCCAGCGGAAGACCAGGTGTGCACGCGTGATCTCGTCGCGCGCGACATCGACTTCCGCACCATCGTTCAGGCGCAGCCGGACGTATTCGCGGCCGTCCCGCTCGTTCAGCCCGAGCAGTTCGCCCTCGAGCCGCCGGGAACGGCCGGCCAGCACGTCCTTCCCTCTCACCGCGATCTCCTGCCCCGCGTAGCGCTGGAAGTCGCGCGGCCGCACGAGCGGCCGCTCGATCCCGGGCGACGACACCTCGAGCATGTAGCGCTCGGGGACGTCCTCCGCCTCGTCCAGCCAGGACTCGAGCGAGCGGCTGACCGTCGTGCAGTCGTCCACCGTCACGCCCGCGCCCTTCTCGCTTCCGCCTGCACGGTCGATCCGGACCCGCAGGATCGGGCGCGTCTTCGAACCGGCACGCTCCAGCTCGACAAGCTCGTACCCGAGCTCCTCGACCCGCCGCTCCAGCTCCTGTTCCAGCGCTGCGTCCTGCATAGATCAGGGCTCAATAAAAAAGTGGGGGTCCTTCCCCCACTTTCGCGGCCGCGGCCCCCGCGGCCCGGCAGTCCGGAATATAGCGGAGCAGCGACCGCCCATCAACCCCGGGAACTCCGCTGCTCCGCGCGCGCTCAGTCGGCGGGGACCTCGTCGATCTCCGCACTCCATTCGACGTCGATCGCGCCCTTCAGGCTGTGCGCCGTCGGACACCGGTCCCGGTGGCGCGACAGCGCCCGGTCGACCTTGTCCCTGCTGCCGGCCGGGATGCGCAGCCTGTACTGCACGTGGATGCGTGTCAGCGTGATCATCCCGTCGACCAGTTCGAGGTGACCTTCCGCGTCCGCGACGATGGCATCCGGCTCCAGCTGAATCCCGCGCGCCTCCAGCGCGCCGTTGAGTGTACCCAGCATTCACCCGCCGGTTGCCGCGACGATGTAGTCGACCGGCAGCGGCAGGTTCTTTTCGTCCGAAAGACCGTAGTGGTCCTTGATCGGGCCGTGCACACCGACGTCGAAGCGTTCGCCCGTGGCGAGTGTCAGTCGACGGTGTGTGCCACTCACCTTCTGCACGCGTGCGCGCGCGACGTACATGGGATCAGTCATGTTCCTCCGTGAACGGACCCGGTTGGTCGTCTGTGTGTGTGTGGCCGGCGGCAGATGGCCGGGCAGCGAAGCCGTCGCAGGCGAGCACAGGCAGCCGCGGATAGCGCGCGAAGCGCGGATCGCTTTGCGACAGCCCGCACAGCAGAAAGGTCGAGCCGCGCCGGCTCCGCACGATGCGCTGGTGCATGCATCCCGCGCACAGCCCCGCGTGGACGTTCATACCGGCGGCCGCAGAGCGACAAAGCCGAGCTGGCGGCCGGTGCTGCCGCCGCGATGCGAGAACAGGGTGTCGCTGTCACAGCGCGTGCACCAGTCCGACACGCTGACCTGTTCCGGCGGTATTCCCGCCTCGGCAGCGCGCCGTGCGAGCGCGGCGCGCAGGTCGAGAAGCCGGTCGACAGGCACGTCGAGCCCGAGTGCCTCGAAGACCTCGGGTCCAACCTCGTAACACCGGCCGCAGATCGCCGGCCCGAGGTGAACCCAGATCGATGCCGCATCAGCGCCGGCGTTGCGCATCGCCTGGAGGCCGGCCTCGAGCACGCCCGCGGCCGTGCCGCGCCAGCCGGCGTGCACGATTGCGGCCGCACGCGGCCCGCTCGCGACCAGGGTGACGGGCACGCAGTCGGCGACCGAGATCGTGAGCAGGGTGCCCGGGGTGCGCGTGCAGTGCCCGTCCGCGTCCACGCCCGCGATCAGCATCCCGGCCGGAAGGCCGTCGTGCTGCAGCACCCGCGCACCATGGACCTGGCGGGCATGCACGGCCGTGGTTGTGCCGGTCGCTTCACGCAGCAGCCGCCAGCGCGTCATTACGTCGCCCACCGGCGCGTCCCGGAACAGGCCGAAATCCGCACCGCGCCGTCCACCCGCCGTGGTGCCCTGCACCAGAAACGGAAAACGGGCCGCCCACTCCTCGTTGTGGAGGAGCGCAACGGGCCCGTCTACCCACCGCTCGCGGATGGTACGACTCACCCGCCGTCGACGGGGAAGCCGCCGGCGGTGCTGCCTCCGGCCGTATCACCCTTTGCTGCAGCGCCACCCGTTCCGCCACTGCCGTGCGTGTGCGGATGGGAGTGCGCATCGAAGCGTGCGCGCAGCGCGTCGACCTCGGCACGCAGCGCATCGAACTCGCGCCGCGAAACGAAGTCGAACCGCTCGCGCATGGTCTCCAGCTCTTCCTGCGCACGCTGCATCGTCGCACGGGCGGCCTCGCGCGCACGCTCCGGCGACAGGTCGCCGCGCGCGCGCAGCTCATCGAAGCTTTCCTCGACGGCATCCTTCAGGGCGCCGAGAATGCCCGCGACCGTGCGAACGCCTTCACGGAGGTTGTCGCCGAGATCACCCGGCCGTCGGTCCTGGCTCGACATGTCTGCCTCCTCGCGGGTGGTTATTCGTCGCTGCGCGAATCTGCGCGTTCGATCACCGCGCCCAGCGCGCGCAGCCGCTCGTCGATCTTCTCGTAGCCGCGCTCGATCTGCTGGATGTTGTAGATGTGGCTTTCGCCGTCTGCGCCGAGTGCCGCGATCAGCAGGGCCATGCCGGCGCGGGTGTCGGGGCTCTCCACGACCGCCGCGTGCAGCCGCGACGGCCCGACGACCACGGCCCGGTGCGGGTCGCACAGCACGATGCGCGCGCCCATGCCGATGACCTTGTCGGCGAAGAACATCCGCGACTCGAACATCTTCTCGTGGATCAGGATCGTGCCGCGGCACTGCGTCGCCACGACCAGCGCGATGGACGTCAGGTCCGCCGGGAACGCCGGCCACGGGCCGTCGTCGATCTTGGGGATGTGCCCCCCCACGTCGGTGCGCACCACGCGGTCCTGCTCCGCGGGAACGAACAGGTCCTCGCCCCGCATCTCGCAACGGATGCCCATCCGCTCGAACCCGAGCAGCGTGGAGTCGAGGTGCTCGAGGGCCGCGTCCCTGATCAGGATCTCGCCGCCGGTCACGGCCGCGAGGCCGATGAAGCTGCCCACCTCGATGTGGTCGCTGCCGATACGGAAGCGGCCGCCGCCCAGCCGGTCGACGCCCTCGAACTCCAGGACACCGGTCCCGATGCCGGAGATCTTCGCACCGAACTGCACGAGCATGTTGCAGAGGTCCTGGACGTGCGGCTCGGCGGCGGCGTTGCGGATGCGCGTCTGGCCCTTCGCCATCACGGCGGCCATGATCGCGTTCTCGGTCGCGGTCACGCTCGGCTCGTCCAGGAAGATGTCGGCACCGCGCAGCCCGGACGTCGACAGCGAGTAGCCGTCATCCGATTCGACCTGCGCACCGAGCCGGGCCAGCGCAAGGAAGTGAGTGTCGACGCGCCGGCGCCCGATAACGTCACCACCCGGCGGCGGCAGCGTCATGCGGCCCACGCGCGCGAGCATCGGCCCGGCCAGCAGGATGGACGCGCGAATGCGGGCGGCCATCGCCGGCTCGATTGCGGAGGCGCGTACCTCCTTCGCCTGGACACGCACCGTGTTGGGCCCGATCCAGGCAGTCTCCGCGCCGAGCAACGAGAGCAGCTCGAGCAGTGTGCGCACGTCGCGGATGGCCGGCACGTTCTCGAGGATGACTTCTTCCTCGGTCAGCAGCGTAGCGGCAATGATCGGCAGCGCAGCATTCTTGTTGCCCGCCGGGCGGATCTCGCCCCGCAATGGCTTGCCGCCCTGCACCACGAATTTCGGCATTCCAGTCCCCCCAGGTCCCCGCCGCGGGAGCGCGCCCGCGTGCGCCGCCCACGCTCAAGCAACGAACATACCGGCCGCGCCAAAAGGGCGTCAATCGAGGCCGCTGCGCCTGCCCCCGTTTCTTGACACCGGTCGCGGCCCTGCTCTACCCTTCGCGCTGACGACGGCCTGCATCCATGGACGACGCATGCGGATACACGACTACGTCACGCCGGACCGGGTGCTCCTCGGCGTGCGCGCAAGCGATGCCGCTGCGGCGTTGCAGGCGGTAGCAGCGCCGCTCGCCGCGAGCATCGGCTACGATTCGGCGGACGCGCTCTACCAGGCACTCCTTGCGCGCGAGGCGGCGCATACGACGGCACTCGACTGCGGGGTCGCGGCGCCACACGCAACGGTGGAAGGCGTGCCGGAACCCGTCGTAATGATTGCGACTGCGGCCGAGCCGATCGGGTTCGGGCCCGGGGCCGATGAGCCCGTGCGCCTGCTCTTCGTCCTGCTCTCGCCGCCCGCGCAGGCCGGGCTGCACATCCGACTGCTCGCACGCATCGCGCGCGTCGTCCGCAGACCGGGTCTGATCGACCAGCTCGCGGCTTCAACTACCCCTGCGGAGCTGCTCGCGCATCTGGCCGATGCCGAGCCCCAGCTCGCGTGATCCCATGCAGCTACTCGTCTGTGTAATCAACCAGGAGAACAAGCTGGACGACATCCTGTCCGGCTTTCTCGAGCTCGGCATCACGGGTGCCACGGTCATCAGCAGTGAAGGCATGGCGCGCGTGCTGTCGCACGATGTCCCCGTATTTGCCGGCCTCCAGACACTCATCTCGCGCGCGCGACCGCAGAACCAGACGATCTTCAGCGTCATGGAGGATGAAAAGGTCGAGGGCGCTCTCGGGCTCCTGAAGGAGATCTGCGGCAACTTCGCCGATCCTGCGACCGGCATTGCGTTCACCGTTCCGGTCGGCCGCGTGGTCGGCCTGGCGCCGGAGCTCGGGCAGGACGGTCTCTGAGTGAACGCGCTGATTGGCGCGCTTGCCCTTTTCCTGCTCGGCCTCGCGGGCGCGCGCCTGTCGTTCACGACGGCGGGCATGCCGCTGGGTGCGCGGTTCCTGTTCGTCACGGGCGCGCATTTCCTGCTCATCGGCTTTCTGCTCGGCCCCGTCATCGGGCTGCTCACGCGCGACGTCATCTATGCGTTCTACCCGCTGCTCGCGCTGGGCCTTGCGTGGGTAGGCCTGCTCTTCGGGATGCAGCTCGAGGTACGCCAGCTGCGGCGCTTCCCGCGCTCGCTGACGCTGGCCGCGCTGCTGCAGGCCGGGATCGCGTTCCTGGTGTTCTACCTGATCGCGCTGGTCGCAGTGCTGCCGTTCTTCGCGGTCGACCAGCCGACGCAGGCCGTGCTGCTGGCGGCGGCCGCGACGGCGTGTGTCTCGAGCCCGCTCGGTGTGTCGACGGTCGCCGTGAACGTGCGCGGGCGGACGAGCGAGCTGCTGCTCTACTTCGCCAGCCTCGACGGCATCGTCGGCATCGTGGCGCTGCAGCTCATCTTCGCGCTCTACCATCCGCTCCGGAGCAGCGGCCTCAACGTGGCCGCGGGAGCGGAGTGGATCGTGATCGCGGTGGGTGTTGCCGCCGTCTTCGCGATCTTCCTGCTCTGGCTGACGCGGCCCAAGCCGGACAGTGACGAGCTCATGCTGTTCCTGCTCGGTGCGGCACTCTTCCTCGGCGGGGCCTCGCTGTATCTCGGCATCTCGACGCTGTTCGTCGCGATGATCGCCGGTGCGCTGATCGGCAACCTGTCTCCCCTGCGACGCCGGATCTTCACGACCCTGCGCGAGTGGGAAAAGCCGATCTACGTGATCCTGCTGCTGCTGCTGGGCGCGCTCGTCGCCCCACGAAACTGGGTCGTGCTGCCGCTCGCGCTCGGGTACACGGTCGTGCGGCTGATCGCAAAGCTCACGGGCGCCTGGGTTGCCGCCCGTGCCATCCGGCCGCTGCTCCAGGTTCCCGACACACTCGGGCTCGGGCTCATCACCCAGGGCGGGATGAGCCTCGCCATCGCCCTCGCGATCGTGCTCGCCTACGGCGGGCTGGCCGGCGCCTCGACCGAGCTCGTCAACTTCACGAGTGCGGTCGTCATCGGCGTCGTGCTGAGCGAGGTGATCGGGCCGTTCCTGACACGCCACCTGCTCAGCAGTGCGGGCGAGCTGCAGGGCACCGAAGCCGCCGCGCGCGCTGCTGCAGCAACCGGCCAATGACCGCAGACCAGCTCACGCTCGGGATCCAGCAGTTCGCGCCGCGCCTGCGTGCGCCGGCCGAAAACCTCGCGCGTATCGTCGACGCGGCGGCAGGCGTCGACCTGCTGCTGACCCCCGAGCTTTCCCTGACCGGGTACGACGTCGGCGACGCGGCCCACCACCTCGCATTGCCGCTCGAGACCGGTGCGCCCTTTCCGCTCGCGGATGCGCGTACGGATTCAGCGATTGTGCTGGGCATGATCGAGCGCGGCCCCGATGGCACGCCCTACAACACCTGCACGCTCGTGCGCCAGGGTCGCGTGCTGCACCGCCATCGCAAGATCTACCTGCCGACCTACGGCATGTTCGACGAGGCCCGCTTCTTCGGCAGCAGCGACGTGCTGGATCCGTTCGAGCTGGACGGCTGGCGCATCGGCATGCTCGTCTGCGAGGACTTCTGGCACCCCGGCCTCGTCTACGTCCTGGCCGCCGCAGGCATCGACCTCCTGCTCGTGCAGGCGGCCGGACCCGGCCGCGGCGTCTGGGAGGCCGCTGACGACGCCATGCCCTTCGCGTCCATGGAGTCGTGGACGCGCATCGCTCGCACGACCGCTCTGCTCTACGGCATCTACGTCGCGCTCGCGAACCGCACCGGGGTCGAGGGCGCAGTCACGTTCGGCGGTGGTTCGATCATTGTCGCGCCCGACGGCTCCGTCCTGGCCGAGGCGGGCAGCAGCGACGCACGGCTGGAAGCGGTCCTGCGCCGCGCGGACCTGCTCGCCGCCCGTCGCCCCGGGTCGCATGTCCGCGACGAGGATCCGCACATCGTGCGCAGGGCGCTCGATCGCCTGGCTCGGGGGTAGCATGGACCAGCGTTCCGCCCGGATCGCCGGTGTCATTGCAGGCGTGCTCCGACAGGCGATCGTCGACAGTGGGGCCGATCAGATGGTCCTGCTCGCCGACGGATCCCCGGAAGCCGGGCTGCTCGCATCCATGCTGGAGCCCCGGCTGGGCGCCAGCTTCCGGGCGCGGGAGGTGAGTGGCGCGGGCTGGCCGGAGCTGCTCGACGGTTGGGCCGGCGTGGTGCGGGAGCAGCCGCGTGCGCTGGTCGCAGCCGCGTCCAACAAGACCGCTGCCCTGCTTGGCGGCGCGCTCCCGGGACCGCTGCTCCCCCTGGGCGATCTCTGGGCGTCGCAGGTGCAGGCGCTCTGCGGCGCCTGGTCCGGCCCCCGGGAGCTGCAGGAGCTTGCCGGGCGCGCGGGCGGAATCGATGCGCTCGATGCCGCGCTGGCCATGCTCGTCGACCGGCGACGGCTGCCGGAGGAAGCGACCGCCGTACTTCCGGACGACGCGGCCGGCACGCTCCTCGCGCTCTGGGAGCGCGGCCGTTTCGCGCGCCGCCGGCTCGGGCTCGTGCCCAAGCTGGGAGCGCGGACCATTGGCGTGGACCTCTTCGACTGACGGAGGCCGTGAAATGCGTGACCAGGAAACCAGTGATCTGATTGCTGCACTTGCCATCGGTGCGGTCGTCGGGATCGGTGCCGCGCTGCTGCTGCGCGGCGAGGAAGTGAGCCGGCGCGACAAGCTGCTGCGCGAGATCCGCCCCCTTGCAAAGCAGGCGCGCCAAAAGGCGCACGGCGCCCGCCGCGACATCGAACGCGGTGCCCGGCGCGCACGCAAGCAGGCGGGCCGTACCGCCTCGTCCGCGTTCGAGTACGTGGGCGACGGTGCACGCGCCGGATCCGAGGCGACCATGGACGCGGCCGCCGCGCTCCGACGGGCGAGTGCCGACGTGGTGAACGACATTCGCGACGAGATCGCTTCGCTCGTGAATTCCGCGGGCCGGGAGATGCGCCGCACAGCCAAGCGCACCGTGCGGGACACGCGCCGCAGTCTGCGCAACCTGCGCTGAGTCAGCGTGCGTCACAGCGTGCTGCTCACCGCGGCGATCGCGGCTCTTCTGCTCCTGCTGTTGCCGGAACCGGCGCTCGCGTGGGGTCCGGCAACGCACGTCTACATCGGCCGCCAGCTCCTGGACATGCTGCACCTGGTGCCGGGACCGATCGCGGAGCTGCTGCGTGCCTACCCGCAGAGCTTCCTGTACGGCTCGATCGCGGCTGACATCTCGTTCGCGAAGAAGTACGTGCCGGTCGGGCGACACTGCCACTACTGGCATGTCGGCGAGGAGATCCTCGCGGCGGCCGGCAATGACCGGCTGCGGGCGGTCGGCTACGGCTACCTCAGCCACCTGGCGGCGGACACGATCGCGCACAACTACTTCGTGCCGCGCCAGCTCATGCTGACCAGCAGCACCAAGGCGCTCGGGCACGGCTACTGGGAGCACCGCTTCGACGTGCAGCTCGGCATGAAGAACGGCGCGGTCGCGCGGGAGGTGGTCATGGAATACGACCACTCCGAGGCGGACAACCTGTTCGACGCCGTGCTGAGCGGCACCATCTTCTCGTTCGAGACGAACCGCCGCATCTTCCGCGGCATGATCCGCATGCAGGACAACGATCGCTGGAAGGGCGTGTTCGACCGCGTGCTGCAGGGCAGTCGTTGGGACCTGCCACCCGAAACGATGGAGGGCTACCTCGCCCGCTCCTTCGACTATGTCGTGGATTACCTGCGGCGTCGACAGGAAAGCGAGCCGGCGGCGCTCGACCCGGTCGGCGACTTCAACCTGCAGCTCGCGAAAAAGGTGCGGCGGCTGGCGATTCGCGAGGGCGCGCTATCGAATCCGCAGCTGCTGCACGAGATGGCCGACGATTTCTTCCCGCTGCCGATGCTGCACCTCGGCTACTGGGACCAGCGCGTGGTGACCTCGGGCGCGTGAGCAGGCGCACGGACGGGAACGACCGTGCTCCGCCGGCCGACCATGGCTCCCCCACATTCCATGCACCAGCGCCGCTGCAAATGCAGCAGGCGATACAGCCGGCGCCGACCCGGCTGGGCCTCGATCGGCAACATGCGTGCGTCGCAGGACGGACAGGTGTCGTCGCGCGGCATCAGAAGCCAGCACGCGACCAGTCCGAGGATCACCTTGGACAGCACGATCACGAAGAAGGTGAAGCTGAGCGCGAGCACGTTCACGTAGACTGCGTCCTGCGATGGATGGTGCGTGCCGGGCAGCGGCCGCTGCGACGATCCAGGTGATGCATCTGCTGCGCCACCGTTACGGTCGGCGCACAGGTCCAGTCTACAGCTCCTTCTGCAGATTCGCGAAGCGGAGCACCACTTTCTTGCGCCCCGCGCGCTCGAAATCGATGACGGCCTTGAGATCTGCGCCGAAGCCGGTCAGCTCGCGGATGATGCCCCGGCCGAAATGCGGGTGCCGGACCCGCTCCCCCTTGACGAAGCGCGGCGCGTCCTGCGCCTCGGAGTAGTCGATCACCACGCCGGTCCCGTCATCGTCATCGAAGCGCGGGCTCCGCTCGTCCCGGTACTGGTACCCCAGTGAGCCTACGCCGCGCCCCGGCGTGCCCCGGCGTCGGTAACCGCCCTGCATCTGGCGCCGGATCGTGGCAACCGCCTCCGTCGGCCGCTCCTCGATCAGTGCGGCCGGCACGGCGTCCAGGAAGCTGGACGGGATGGCTGGCTCGAAGCTGCCGCCGCGACGTCGCATGCGTGCGTGCGTGAAGTACGCTTTCTGCTCCGCCCGCGTGATCCCGACGTAGAACAGCCGCCGCTCCTCCTCCAGGGTATCCGGGTCGTCATACGCGCGGCTGAGCGGGAAAAGCCCCTCTTCCATCCCGCTGATGAACACGAACGGGTACTCGAGCCCCTTGGCGGTGTGCAGCGTCATCAGCGTCACGGCATCGGCGCTCGGGTCCGCCCGATCCACGTCCGTCAGCAGCGACACCTTCTGCAGGAAGCGATCGAGCGGGGTGGACTCCGCCTGCTCGTCCTCCGGCTCCAGGTCATCGTCCGTGCCGGGCCGGGCATCGAACTCGTGCGCCCCGGCCACCAGCTCACGCACGTTTTCCCAGCGCTCCTCGCCTTCCGGCCCCTCGTCCAGCAGCGCATCCTGCAGTCGCAGCTCGTCGAGCAGCTTTTCGACGAGCTCGCCCACGCCCACGTGCTTCGCCAGCTCAGTGAACCGCTGGACCGTTTCCGCGAACGCCACGAGCGACGAGGACGCTCCGCCGCGAACCGCGTCGATCTCGTGCGCGCGCAGCGCCGCTTCCAGCGGCGACACACCACGCTCGGCCGCCCACTCGAGCAGCCGCGCCTGGCTTGTGTCGCCGATGCCGCGCCTCGGATAATTGACGATGCGATCGAACGCGCCCGCGTCGCGCGGGTTCGAGATCAGCCGCAGATACGCCAGCACGTCCATGATCTCACGCCGCTCGTAGAAGCGGGTGCCGCCGACGATCACGTACGGCAGGTCGTGACGGCGAAACGCTTCTTCATGCGCGCGCGACTGTGAGTTCGTGCGGTAGAGCACGACGAAGTCGCGCGCACGTTCTGCACTGCCACTCGCCAGTCGCGCCAGCACTTCGCCTGCAATCCATTGCGCCTCGTCCCGCTCGTCGACCGCTTCCACTCGCGTCAGCAGCTCGCCCGGACCCGCCGACGTGCGCAGCGTCTTGCCCTTGCGCTTGACGTTCAGCGAGATGACAGCGTTCGCAGCGTCGAGAATGTTGCCCGTCGAGCGGTAGTTCTGCTCCAGGCGGACGACGGCCGCCCCGGGGAAGTCCGTCTCGAAGTCGAGGATGTTGCGGATGTCCGCGCCGCGCCAGCCGTAGATCGACTGGTCGTCGTCACCCACCACCATGAGGTTGCCGTGCTCGCTGGCGAGCAGCTGCAGGAAGCGGTACTGCGCGCGGTTCGTGTCCTGGTACTCGTCGACCAGTACGAACTGGAAGCGGTTGCGGTAACTCTCGAGCAGCTTCGGGTGCGTCTCGAACAGCGCGACCGGCTTCACGAGCAGGTCATCGAAATCGAATGCGTTCTGCTCCTTCAGGGCCGCGTTGTACGAAGGGTACACGTCCGCGACGACACGGCTGAACAGGTCGCCGGCGAGGGCCTGGTACTCCTCGGGCGCAACGAGCTGGTTCTTGGCTGCCGAGATCGCCCCGTGCACCGCCTTCGGATGCCACCGCTTGGTCGAGACATTGAGCCGGTCCATTGCGCGCTTCGTCTCGCGCAACGCCTGGTCCGCGTCGTGAATCGAGAAGTTCGACGCCCAGCCAAGCAGGGGTGCGTGCCGGCGCAGCAGGCGTGCCCCCAGCGAATGGAACGTCCCCATCCACATGCCCGCCGGCTCGCGACCGAGCAGCCGCCGGATGCGTGCGCGCATCTCGCCCGCTGCCTTGTTCGTGAACGTGACGGCGAGAATGCTCGACGGGTCGACGCCATTCTCCTGGATCAGCCACGCGATGCGCGTGGTGAGAACGCGGGTCTTGCCCGAACCGGCGCCGGCCAGCACGAGGATCGGTCCCTCGAAATGCTCGACCGCCTCGCGCTGCTCGGGGTTCAGCGATGTCAGAAACTCCGTCACGTCCCTGCTCCGCGCGCCGGCATGCGTCCGCCGGTCGCGCTCGAATGGATGATGCCCTGTCAGGAAGATGGCTGCGGGGGCCGGCGCACGGCGATGTCACCGTGCGCCACGACTCAGGCGCTGATCACGTCGGTGCCGACGTAATCCTGCAATGCCTGCGGCACGCGCACACTGCCGTCGCTCTGCTGATACGTCTCCAGCAGCGCCGCCAGCGTGCGCGCGACGCCCAGTCCTGAGCCGTTCAGCGTGTGCACGAACTCCGGCCTGGCGTTCGGCTCCGGCCGGTAGCGCACGTTCGCGCGCCGCGCCTGGTAGTCGTTGTAGAGCGAGCAGCTCGAGACCTCGAGCCAGCGCTCGACGCCCGGGGACCACACCTCCAGGTCATACGTCTGCGCATTGGCAAACCCGAGATCGCCCCCCGCAAGCAGCAGCACGCGGTACTGCAGCCCCAGCAGCTGCAGCACGCGCTCGGCGTGTCCTGTCAGCTCGTCGAGTGCCGCGCCGCTGTGCTCGGGCCGCTCGAAACGCATCAGCTCCACCTTGTCGAACTGATGAAGGCGCAGCAGGCCGCGCGTGTCCTTGCCGTGCGAGCCCGCCTCGCGGCGGAAGCACGGCGTGTAGGCGACGTAGCGGATCGGCAGTGCATCCGGACTCATCAGCTCGCCCGAATGCAGGTTCGTGACCGGCACTTCCGCCGTCGGCACCAGGTACAGCCGGTCCTCGCCGATGAAGTACATGTCCTCGTGGTACTTCGGCAGGTGGCCGGTGCCCAGCGCCGCTTCTTCGTTGATGACGAAGGGCGGCGAGATCTCCGTGTAGCCGTGCTCGCGCGCGTGCAGGTCCACCATGAAGTTGATCAGCGCACGCTCCAGGCGGGCGCCCCAGCCGGTAAACAGCGGGAAGCCGCTGCCAGCGACCTTGGCCCCGCGCGGCAGGTCCAGCAGCCCGAGCTGGTCGGCGATCTCCCAGTGCGGCCGTGTCGCCGGTGGCGCCGCGCGCTCGCCTCCCTCGCGCACGACGACGTTGGCGTCCTCGCCGCCGGCCGGGACCGCGGCCTCCGGCAGGTTCGGAATGGCGAGCAGTGCGTCGCGGACCGCGGCCTCCAGGTCGTTACGACGCTGCTCCTGCTCGGCCATGCGGTCGCCGGCCTCGCGCATCTCGCGGATCAGCGGCTCCGCCTCCTCGTGCCGGCCGGCCTGCTTCAGCTTGCCGACCTGCGGCGAGACCTCGTTGCGGCGCGCGCGCAGCCGGTCGACCTCCGCGATCGCACTGCGTCGCTGCTCGTCCAGTTGCAGCAGCTCGTCGACGAGCCTGCGGTAGTCGGTGTTGCCGCGCCGGCCCAGACGCTCGACGATCAGATCGGGCTCGTCCCGGATTCTCTTGAGGTCGAGCACTAGTCCTCGTCGGGCGGAACGAGGTCGCGGTTGTCGCAGTACGGGTTGCGCACGATCGCGATCTCGGCCGTGCCGAGCGCGGGATCCAGCGCGATCACCTTCATCTTGGCGTAGTTCGAGCCGCGGATGTAGCAGGTGTTGGAGCGACGCGAGCGCAGCACGTACACGACGCCCTCCTCGAGCACTACCGGCTCCTTGCTGTAGCGGTCACCGCTCGGCTCGGGCGCGCGCCGGACCTCTTCGAGTGTCGTCTCCTGCATACGGGCGGTCGAGGAGCGCGAGTCCTCACGACCCGGCACGACGCTCGACGGCACCCACAGCAGGTTGCCCGCGTCTTCGCCCAGCATGAAGTCCCACTCGGTCGCTGCGCCGAGGTCGTCGATCGCCACCAGCGACAGGAAGTTGCCCGTCAGGTTGATGGCCGATGCCATCCCTGCGTATTCCGGCCGGTAGGCCGAGAACACCGTCACGGTGTCGGGTACGTCGCTCCACGCCGGGTTGGCGAATGGATCGTCGCACGCGGCAGTGAGAAGTGCGACTGCCAGCAGTGGCAGCCGTGTCAATCGGAGAAGCGCCTGCTTGCTCATTTCTCGCCTGGAAAATGGGCGGCTAGTGTACGCGCGCCCGCGTCTCACGGTCAAGGCGGCGTCCCGATGATACCACGCGCTGCCGGCGGGGGTTTCGCCGCTGGATGAAACGACTCTGCCGCATTGACTTGGCCAGCCTTCCGGGTCTATCCTTCGCGCGCGTGTGCTGTCCTTCCGCAGGGCTGCGACGCGGCTGACCGGCACGAATCTCGCACCGACCCCTCGCGGTCCGGCACCTCGATTCGGCACTTCGGAATGACCGCGCAAGCCTTCAACGATCGACGCCGCGTACTCGTCGTTGACGACGAGCCTTACATCGGACGCATCATCCAGCTCAAGCTGGAGAGCGCGCCCTACGACGTGGAGCTCGTGCATGACGGTCGCGACGCGCTCGAACGGCTCCGCTCGGACGATCCGGTCGACCTCATCCTGCTCGACATCATGATGCCGCATGTCAGCGGGATCGAGGTCCTGACCGAGCTCCGACGCCTGCCGCACCGCGCCGATACGCCTGTCATCATGCTCACCGCCAAGGGCCACGAAACCGATCGCGAGCAGGCTGCCCGCCTCGGCGCATCCGATTTCCTGACGAAGCCGTTCAGCCCGAAGAAACTGCTTGCCCGCATCGACGAGCTTTTCGCCGCGTGACATCGACCTCTGGGCCGTCATCCTGGCCGGTGGCGTCGGCTCGCGCTTCTGGCCGGTCTCCACACCGGCACGCCCGAAGCAGCTGCTCCCGCTGGCGGGCGATGAGCCGCTCATCGCGCAGACCGTAGCGCGCATCGCGCCGCTGGTCGGGCTCGACCGCATCCGCATCCTCGCGGGCGAGTCGCTCGGTCGGCAGATCCTCTCCACCGTCCCTGACCTGGAAGCGGCCAGCCTGCTGGTCGAGCCGCGGGCTCGCGGCACTGCGCCCGTGCTCGCCTGGGCGGCACACACCATCGCGCGTGCGAATCCCGATGCGGTCATGGCATCACTGCATGCCGATCATCGCATCGAGCCTGCAGGCGCGTTCCGCACGACGATCGCACGCGCCGCACAGCTGGCGCACGCGGAGCAGCGCCTGTTCACGATCGGCGCGACGCCGACCCGGCCGGAGACGGGCTACGGTTACATCCGCACGGGTGCCGCCTTCGGCGACGATGCGTGGGCGGTCGACGAGTTCGTCGAAAAGCCGGATCGTGCGACGGCGGAGCGTTACATCACGCAGGGCTTCCTCTGGAACACGGGCCTGTTCGTGTGGCCCGTGTCGCTTCTGCTCGCCCAGCTGCAGCAGCACACACCCGAGCTCGCGCCGCTGCTGCCATTGCTCGACGAGGGCCGCGTCGACGAGTTCTTCGCACGCGCACCGTCGCTCTCGATCGACAACGGGCTGCTCGAGCGGAGTGACCGGGTGGGCGTGGTGCGCGCCGCGTTCGACTGGGACGACGTCGGTGCATGGGACGCGCTCGCGCGGACGCGCGCCGCGGACGCACGCGGCAACGTCGGTGTCGGCAGCACGCACTTCGTCGATGCCGATGACTGCATCGCCTGGTCGGACAGCGGCGACGTGGTCGTGTTCGGGGCGCGTGATCTCGTGGTGGTGCAGGCCAACGGTGTGACGTTCGTGGCGCCGCGCGCGCTTGCACCCGACCTGAAGCGTGCGCTGGCTCAGCTCCCGGAGCGGCTGGTGCAGCTGCAGGGGAACCGGCCGTGACTCCGCAGCTCTTCCTGTTCGACGACGTGCGGGCTGCCGCCTGGCAGCCGTTCACGCTCACGCGTCCGGCGGGCGAGCTGCTCTTCGGCGCGCACACGATGCGCGCGCGGGCCGAGCTCGTGTTCGGGGTTCCCGCGATCGGTCACATTGCGCCGGGTCTCGAGGGCTTCAGCGAACCCGAGGCGCCGCCCGTCATCGACGCGAACCGCGTGGCCGCCGACGCGCCACGCATCCTGCTGCTTTCGCGCGCGGTGCCCGCGTTCCAGGCGTTGCCCGCGTGGTCACAGCACACCACGCGGATCAGTATCGGCGGACGGACCGCAGGATGGTACCTGCCTGCCGGCGCACCGCTGCCCGACCCCGGTGAGCTGCACGCAGCGGACGCACGTCACGGCGACGTCGTCGAGATCGAAGGACGCGTGCTCGCGAACGTGTGGGAGCTGATCGTCGGCAACCCGGAGCAGGTGAAGCTCGACGCCGCGGCCGCCCGCGCACGCGGCGCTGCGGTCGGCGCGCTGCCGCAGCACGTGCAGCTCATCGGCAGCGCCGCGGACGTGATCATCGGGGCGGACGTCACGATCGAGCCCGGCGTCGTGTTCGACACGTCGCATGGTCCGATATGGCTCGACGACCGCTCCACGGTGCGCGCGTTCACCCGGCTCGCGGGACCCAGCTACATCGGCCGCGACTCGAGCATCCTCGGCGGTTCGGTCGCGGAGGTGTCGATCGGCCCCGTGTGCAAGGTGCACGGAGAGGTCGAGGCCTCGGTCGTGCTCGGCTACGCGAACAAGGCACACGACGGCTTCCTCGGCCACGCATACCTCGGCCGCTGGGTCAACCTGGGCGCGCTCACGACCAACAGCGACCTGAAGAACAACTACGGCACGATCCGGCTCTGGACGCCGGACGGCGACGTCGATACCGGCGAGATGAAGATCGGCTGCCTGCTCGGCGATCACGTAAAGACCGGCATCGGCACGATGCTCAATACCGGCACGGTCGTCGGCACCGGCTCCAATCTCTTTGGCGCAGCCATGCCGCCGAAGTACGTGCCGCCCTTCTCCTGGGGCAGCGGCAGCGACCTCACCGGCTACGATCTCGATCGCTTCCTCACGACGGCCGAGCGTGTGATGCAGCGGCGCGGCCTCCAGCTCGAGCCCGGCGTCCGTGGCCTGCTCTCGCGCGTCCACGAACGCGCCCGGAAGGGGCAGTAGCGTGCGCGTGACCGTGCTGGGCAGCGGGAGCACCGGCAATGCAACGCTGGTCGAATCCGGCGACGTCCGCATCCTGATCGATGCCGGCTTCAGCGGCCGCGATCTCGAGCGACGAATGCGCACCGTCGGGGTCGACCCCGCCTCGCTGCAGGCGATCCTGATCACGCATGACCACGGCGACCACACGCGCGGCATGGGCGTTCTCGCGCGGCGCTTCGACGTGCCGATCCTGATGACGCAGATCACCGAGCATGCGTGCCGCGCACTGCTCACCGGCCGCGAGCGCGTCGAGCACTACCGCAGCCTCGAGCCGTTCCGCATCGGACCGTTCGAAGTGATGCCGTTCGTCACGGTGCACGACGCCGCAGACCCGGTCGCGATCACGGTCCGGCATGTCGAGACAGGTGCGAAGATGGGCGTGGCGACGGATCTCGGCCGGCCGACCGCTCCCGTGCGCGCTGCGCTGGCGGGCTGCCACATGCTCGTGCTCGAGGCGAATCACGACGAGTCGATGCTTTGGGCGGGTCCCTATCCCTGGTCGGTCAAGCAGCGGATCGCGTCGAGTCACGGCCACCTTTCCAACCGGGCTGCCGCAGAGCTCGCACACGAGCTCTACCATCCGAACCTGGTCGCCGTTGCGCTCGCACACCTCAGCGAGCACTGCAACGACGGCGGCCTCGCCAGGGACGTGATCGGGCTGGCCCTCGACCGCCGCGGCTACCGCGGCCGGTTGGACGTGGCGCCGCAGGCGGAGCCACTCGAGCCGTTCGACGTGAACGCGCTGAGGCGCAGCTCCGGGCAGGGCGAGCAGCTGACGCTGCTGTAGCTGCCCGGGCGCATCGCGCCCGTCCATCCGATCAGAAGCCGAACGCCCGCAGCAGGTCGTTGCCGATCGCCCACGCCATGATCAGCAGGATGATGAAGAAGCCGATCTGCGTGAGCCGCATGCGGGCCTGCATCGACGGTGGCTTACCGCGTATTCCCTCGTACAGCAGGAACATGAGCTGCCCACCGTCCAGAACGGGGATCGGGAGCAGGTTGAGGACGGCGAGGTTGACGGAGAAGAGAGCCAGGAAGTTGAGGAAGCTCTCCAGACCCGCTTCGGCCACCTGGCCGCTGATCTGTCCGATCGCGATCGGCCCCCCGATGTTGCGGGCCGAGTGGCGACCGGTGAACATGCCGCCGAGGAAATCGACGGTCAGTACCACGACCTCCCAGGTTCGCTCGAATCCGTACGCGGCGGCATCGAGGATGCCGAGCCGCTCCCGCGGCTGCCCCGTCTCGGACGGGGCGCCCTGCACCCCGATCCTGCCGTAGGTGTGCCCCCCCGGAAGCTGGCCTGGCTCCGGGACCACGTTGGTATCGACGCGTGCACCGTCCCGCTCCACCACCAGGTCGAGCGGCTGCCCCGGTCGCGTCTCGACTGCCGTGACGAACTCCTGCCAACTGTTCACGGGCTCGCCTGCCGCCGTCACGATGACGTCCCCGGCCTGCAGCCCCGCCCGGGCGCCGGGCCCGTCCGGCACGACCTGCTGCAGACGCGGCGCGACCTGCACCACCGGCTCGAGCGCGGCGAACAGCTGAAAGCGTGCGGAGTCAGTGCCTGCGACGTCCACCGTCACGGGCGGCGCGTTCTCGAACTCGATGACGTTCTCGCCCGGTCGCATCATGCTCACGACCAGGCGCACGTCGCCCCAGTCCTCGACGG
>DASTYK010000150.1 GCA_035764935.1 Longimicrobiales bacterium
TCCTCGGACTGTCAGGCCGGCTGATGCGCCGGCTACCGGCGTACGCGCGCGCAGCGGCCGGTCTCATGCTGGGGACACGGCGCGCGCGTGCGGCGGGAGTACGTATGAACGCACGCGAGGCAGTCGCGGCCTGGATCAGAGGTTGACGCCCGTCACGGCCGGCGGCGACGCGCTGCCGCTGCTCAGCGCATGCGCGCTGATGGCGCCAGTACCATCGCCGCTCTCGGTGGCAATCCGCACGTCCTTGCTGTATGGTGAGCAGCCCGCGGCGTTGCAGGCACGCACGCGATACCGGTACTCGGTCTCGGACTGCACGCTGCCGTCGCTGTATGTGAGCGTGTTGCCGTCGGTACTTCCGATCTCCCCCCAACCGGTACCGTTGCGTCGCTCCACGCGGTAATCCGTCACCTCGCCCCTGGATGCTTCCCACTGCAGATCGATCCTCGTCGCAGACACGGCCAGAGCTGAGAGCTGCTGGGGAGCGTTTGGAGGACTGGTCGAGCCGGCCACTTCCTCGCTTGCCGTGCAGCCGGAGACGTTGCAGGCGAGCACGCGATAGTAGAAGGTCGAACCAGTCGCCAGGCCCGAGTCGACGTAGCTGGAGCTGTCGGCGTCGACGGTGGCGATCACAGCATACGGGCCGTCCCTGCGGTCTCCTCGCTCGATACGATACTCGGCCACCACGCCGGCAGCCGCGTCCCAGGCGATCCGGATCTCGGTCGGGGATACCACGCTGGTCGTCACGTTGGCAGGGGCGCCCGGTGGTAGCGGGTGCGTCGTTGCACTGATCTCGCCCGCTCCGGTGCACGCGCTCGCATTGCACGCTTCGATGAGATAGTAGTAAGTGGTCGTCGGTTCGAGCCCGCTGTCCCGGTACGACCGCGCGGATGCGTCGAGGGTGGCGACGTTGGTGTACGGGCCGCCCGTCGTGCTCGCGCGCCCGATCACGTACGAGTCGACGCTCCCGCTCGCGGCACCCCAGCTCAGATCGATTTCGGCGGACGATGCGGGCGCAGCGCTCGCGCCGCTCGGTGCGCCGGGGGGTGCGACGGGTGTCGTGACGCTCGCCTCCGTACTGAACGCCGAGCAGCCGGACACGTTGCACGCAGCGACGCGATAGACGTAGGTCGTCGCACCGGCCAGGCCGCTGTCATCGAACTGCAGCGTGCCGCCCGGGGCCGTGCCGACCTGCGCATACGATCCGTCCGCGCCGGTCTTCCGCTGGATGCGGTACTCATCGACCTGCCCGCTGCCAGCCGTCCAGGAGAGTTGCGCCGTGGTCGGCGAGGTGGCTGTTGCGCTCGGGGAGCCGGGCACGCCCGGCGCGAGCGGGTACGTCTTTGACGACGCCTCATTGCTGTACGGCGAGCACCCGCCGGCATTGCATGCGCGAATCCGATACGTGTACGTGGTGTCCGGCGCGAGACCCGTGCTCTCGAAGCTGCGAGCGTCCTCGCTCAGGATCGCGACCTGTGCGAAGCTGCCTGACGGCTCACGCCTGCGCTCGATGCGATACTCGTCGGCGCCCGCAGAGCCGTTCCACTGCACGCGGATATGGGAGCTGGACACCGTCGTCGCCTGCAGCCCCGTAGGGGCGTCGGGCGCAACCGGATGGGTCGTGGCGGACGCCTCGCCGCTGAAGCCGGAGCAGCCGCCGATGTTGCATGCGCTGATCCGGTACGTGTACGTGGTGGCCGGATCGAGATCGGTGTCCGCGTAGCTGCGGGCGCTGGACGGCAGCGTGCTGATGAGGATGTACGCGCCGCCGCCACTGCGCCGCTCGAGGCGGTAGTCGCCGACCACGCCGCTGGCGGCGCCCCACGACAGCTCGATGCGCGATGGCGATGTCGCCGTGGCCGTCAGGCCGGGCGGCGTGCCGGGCGCAAGCGGCAGCGTCGTCGCCGTCGCTTCATTGCTGAACGATGAGCAGCCGCTGTCGTTGCACGCGCGCACCCTGTACGTGTAGGTCGTGGCCGGCTGCAGTCCGCTGTCGCCATACGTCGTTACCGCGCCGCTCACGGTGCCGACCTGCGCGAACGGCCCTTGCGGTCCCCTGCGCTCGATGCGGTACTCGCTGACACTCCCCCCAGCCGCATCCCAGCTCAACCCGATCGACGACACGGAAGTCGCGGACGCGCTCAGTCCCGATGGCGCAGCCGGGAGAGGAGCACCCGTAGTGGCGTTGACAGAACCGGACGGCGTGGAGCACACAGAGCCGCGGCAGGCTCGCACGCGGTAATGATACGTGGTCTGCGGTGCGCCGGTCGCATCCGTGTACGACGTCGCGTCGGCGCCCGCGGTGTGCAGTGTCGACCAGCTCGTGCCGTCCGTGCTGCGCTCGATGCGGAAGCCGGTCTCATCGCTGCTGTTGTCCCTCCACGTGAGCGAGATGGTTGCGGGCGGCTGCATGCTCGCGTTCAGCGCGCTCGGCGGTGCCGGCGCCGTGGTGGCGCTGGAAACGCCTGTGGGGGCGGAGCAGCCTGCCGCGTTGCATGCGCTGACCCGGTACAGGTACACCGTGCTCGCGGCGAGGCCCGTCGAATCGACGTACGCGACCACACCGGGTGCAGTCGAAGCAATCTCGCTCCAGTTGCCTCCACTCACGCTGCGCTCGATACGGAACGATGCCTCGTTGTCGCTGCGATCGGTCCAGGTGAGGTTGATTCGCCGCTCCGATACCACGGTGGACGTCAGGCTTGCCGGGCTGGCGGGAGCCACGTCCGCGACAGTGAAGCTGACGGGCACGTCGACGGGGGAGTTGGTGGCGGATCCCGCGCTCAGGCGCACACGCGCCGTGTACGTGCCCGGCGCCAGGGCGCCGCGCTTTGCAGTGAGCACCACGCTGGTCGGAGCGGTCGTGCCGGAGAGCGTCGCAGTGAGCCAGCCCGTCGGCTGTCCGCTCGTGTACGACACCGACCGTGACAGTCCCGTGAGCGTTCCGCCGCCCGCGTTCGTGACCTGCACGCTCACCGGTTCGGGGTCGTTCTGCTGCGTCGTCATTGCGAACGCCACGCTCGTCGGATTCACTGCAATCGCGGGCGGCCCCTCCCTGACTTCGAGCGTCACGTCGATCGACTGCGGCGAGTTGGAGGCCGCGGGCGATGACACGCGGATGCTGGCGGAGTACGAGCCGCTCGCAAGGGATCCGAGCACGACACCAACCGTGAGTGAGGCCGGCGCAACGGGGCTGCTCAGGCTGGTTGTCAGCCAGCCGCCGGCCTGCCCGCCCGGATACGTGACCGAGATCGCGAGACCATCTAGGTTCGCGCCTCCACCGTTCCGGATCGCGACCGTGCGCGCGGCCGGATTGCTGCCGCCCCGCACGGCGTCGAACGAGAGCGACGTCGGATCCAGCACGATTGCCGGCAGGGCAGCGCCAACCGTGAACGTCACGCTGACCGTCTGCGGCGAGTTCTGCGCGACAGACGAGGCGATCCGTACACTGGCGTTGTACGTGCCGGCAGGCAGGTTGCCGACGCGGGCAGTCAGCACCAGCGACGTCGGTGCTGTCTGACCGATCGTAGCCGTCAGCCACCCGGTACGCTGACCGCTGGCGTAGGTCACCTGCGCGCTCAGACCCGACAGCGTGCCGCCTCCGGCGTTCGTGATGCCGATGCTGCGCGGAGCGGGATCGGCGCCCGCCGCGGCCGCAGAGAACGTGACGCTCGGCGCCGCCACGCTGATCGCAGGCTGCGGCGAGAGCACGGTGAGCGTTACGCCGACACCGACGGGCGAGTTGCTGGCGCCAGCGGCTGCGACACGCACGGTCGCGTGATAGGAACCGGGCTCGAGTCCGTCGTGATCCGCGCCCAGCACCAGCGACGCCGGCGCCGTCGAGCCGCTCAGCGCGGCGGAAAGCCATCCGGTGGGGCCGCCTGCTGCGTATTCGATCGTCGCCTGCAATCCCGCAAGTGAACCGGCGCCGCTGTTGGTGACCGCGATGGTCCTGTCGCCGGGGGATGCGCCGTGCTCGATCGCAACGAACTCGAGATTGGCCGGGTTCACGCCGATTGCGGGGCCCGGCGTGACATCCACCTCCGTCGTAGCCGAGACGCCCTCGCTGGCCGCGCGGATGGACGCGGTGCCGACCGCGACGCCGGTGACACTGCCGCCCTGGTCGACGCCGGCGATCTCCGGTGTGAGGCTCGTCCACTCGATGGTCCGCCCGCCCAGCGGATCGCCGTCGTCGCTCAGCACACGCGCGGTGAGCTGCAGCGACTCGTTCACCTGCACGCTCGGATCCGCGGGCAGGATCTCGATGCGTCCCACGTCGACCGTGGTGATCTCGACGTCACGACAGGTACTGGTCGCGACGAGTGCTGCGGCAACGAGCACAGCCGCGCGCGAGCGCGCCGGCGTTCGGGTCATACGGGTTTCCTAGAAGCGAAGGCGAAGCAGTGCGACGTGTGCGCCGGTGCGATCCCAGCCGACAGCGGGCGCCAGCAGCGACGCACCTTCGCTGCGCGCGCCGAACTGCAGCAGTGCGGCAGCGGCGTCGTTGCTGCGACGGGCGCCGCGCCAGGCGTCGATGGCGCCGATGACGCCGATCGCCGCGGCGGCGCCGATGCCGGGCAGCAGGAACGGGCGTTCGGAGTCGGTGTGGCGCACCTGGTCCGGCGGGCACGTACCGTCGACAGGCGTGGTCAGGCACTCGACCCGCGCCCGCTCGATCATCAGGCCGGCCGCCAGGGCGCCGCCGGCGGCGGCCAGGAACAGCGCGCCCGTGGTCGGGCGACCCGTCGTGAAATGGCCGAGCCCCGGCACGATCAGGCCCGCGGCCAGCGCGCCGCCCGGGTTGTAGGGACGTGCGGAGCGCAGCCGCGCGAGCGCGTCGACCACCTGGTCGAAGTCCGATGCGCCCGGACTCATCTCGATGTACTCACGCAGCTGCGCCATTGCCTCGCCCGTGCGCTCCATGACGAGCAGCGTGACGGCGTGGTTGAAGACCGCGGCATCCCACCCGGGCGCGAGCGCACGCGCCTGTGCAAACGCCGATTCGGCCTCGGCGAACCGGTGCTGGTCGAACGTGGCGATGCCGGTGCGGAACGCATCAGCCGCGGCTGCAGGCACGGCCCCGGCGGGCGATTGCGTGAGTCCGGCCAGTCGCTGCCGCGCATCGGCCGTGTCCTGGGCGCCGGGCAGCGCGAGGTAGCGGCAGTACTCGCGGATCGCAGGCTCCCGCTGGTCGAGCGACTCGAGCATGCGGGCGAGACGATAGGACACGTCCGGCGAGGCGGGATCGAGGCCAGCTGCCGCGGTGAGTCGGTCCAGCGCGTCGGCCGTCTCGCCGAGCAGTGTCGCTTCGGTCGCGGTCGCGACCAGCCGTTCCGCCTGCTGGCGCGCTTCCGGTGCAGCGGGCTCCGGCGCGCTCGCCGGAACCGGACAACCGGCCCAGGCGAGGACCGGTTCTTCACGCTTCAGGTGGAGCTGCTGTGCGCCTGCGGCGAGCGGACTGGCGATCAGTGGGAGCGCGGCGCAGAGAAGGAGGATGCCTCGCATGGGTCAGCGCGTGCGCACGCGCACGGGGCGCGGCTGGTTGGTACGGGTCCCATCGCCGAGCTGCCCTTCGAGGTTGAACCCCCAGCAGAGCCGCTCACCTGCCGTCGTGACACCGCACGTATGCGCACCGCTGGCGTGGATCGTCGCGAACCGGTGCATGTCCGCGACCGGCGCCGGCTGCGATCGGTCCGTCGTCGTGCCGTCACCGACCTGGCCGTATGCATTGCGACCCCAGCAATGCGCCTCACCCGCGGCCGTGATCGCGCACGTGTGGACGCCGCCCGCCGTGACCACGCTGTAGCGCTCTGCGCTTTCGACCGGCGTCGGAGTGCTCGTGTCCGCGCCACCGGTGCCGAGCTGGCCGTACGTGTTCTGACCCCAGCAGACGACCGTTCCGTCCGTCCGCAGTCCACAGGTGTGTGCACCTCCTGCCGTGATCGCGCGGAACCGGTCACCACCCCGCACCACGGCCGGTGCCAGGCGTGACTCCGTGCCCCCGATGCCGAGCTCGCCCGATGAGTTGCGCCCCCAGCACCAGGCGGTGCCCTCCGCGGTGAGCGCACACGTATGCTGCCAGCCGAGCGTCATGGAACGGAACCGCCGCTCACCCGCGACCCGCGTGGGCACGGCGCGATCGACGCCGGAAGCGTCGCCGAGCTGGCCGCTGCCGTTGCCGCCCCAGCAGAACAGGCGACCCTCACGGTCCAGGGCGCAGGTGTGCTGCGTGCCGGTCGCGATCGCGCTGAAGCGCACATCCGTCCGGACCGGCTGCGGCTGCGCCGACTGGCCGCCGCCCGTGCCGAGCTGGCCGTGCGAGTTCGCACCCCAGCAGTACGCCCGCCCGGAGACGGTGATCGCACACGTGTGCGAGACACCCGGGGACACCATTGCGAACGGCTCCCGCAGCTCGACGGCGGCAGGCTCTCCGCGGCGCGCACTCGAGCCGTCGCCGAGCTGTCCGCGGTCGTTGCCACCCCAGCAGGCGAGGTTGCCGCGCGCGTCCAGCTCGCACGTGTGCGTACCGCCCGCGGCCAGCGCAGTGCGCACCGACAGCGGGGGCGGGCCAACCGTAGCCGTGAACACGACCGGATCGAGATCGGCGTCGCGCACGCTGGCCACCAGTCGCTGCCTGGATTCACCGCCGAGCACCCACATGGTCGTGGCGGTGCCGTCGTCGTCGGTTGCCACGACGTCCGGAGCGACACGACCGCCGCTCTCTGCAGCAAAGGCGACGAGCGCACCGGCAAGCGGCGAACCCTGGTCGTCGCGGACAGAAACAGCGACCTGCACGGCAGCGCCGGCCTGTCCACTCAGCGCTGTGCCGCCACGCGGTGCTACCGCGGCTGCGACGGCTGCAGCAGGAACCGACGCACTGTCGGGAGGCATCGTGGCCGCGGTCGCCAGCAGCGAGTCGAGCCCGGTCGCCAGCGCCTCGGTCCCGGGGGCGATCGGCGCGTCCGCCGGGTTCGTGACGGGCAGGGGCGCGGATTCCCCGGGCGCCGGAAGAGCCGCCGCGGTGGCTGCCGCCTCCGTGGCGGGCCCATCCGCCGGCTCCGGCCGTACGGCCATCGCCACGCCGCCCGCCGCGGCGCCGAGCAGCAGCACCGCCGTGGCTACCGCCGCTGTCCGCGTGCGGCGCGGCTTCGGCGTGACTGCTACCTGTGGGACGGGTCCGCCTGCTGACGTGATCTGAACGGAGAACGTGGCCAGCGACTGCGCCGAATCCCGCGCGGCGGGCGCCGTGGTGGAGTGCGGAGCCAGTGCGAGCACCTCGCCCGGTCGGAACACGACCGTCGGCGCATCGGGGGACACCGGGCCCGCGGATGCTGGCGGCACCGCGAAGGCAGGAGGTTCGCCCGGCGCCGCGGCGGGCGCAGCCTCGACGGCGGGCTCTGCCAGCCAGCCGGCAAGTGCCTCGCGCATCTCCGCCGCATCTGCCCAGCGCCGGCGCGGATCCTTGGCCAGCGCACCCGCGAGCGCGTTCACCAGCCAGTCGGGCGCGTCGGGCCGCACCGTGCGGATGTCGGGCAGCGGGTCGTGCTTCTGGCGGTAGATCACGCCGAACAACCCTTCGCCGTCCCACGGCGGCCGACCTGTCGCCATCTCGTAGCCGACCAGCGCGAGACTGTACAGGTCGCTGCGGCCGTCCAGCGCGCCGCCGTCGATCTGCTCCGGCGACATGTACGTCGGTGTGCCGATCGCGGAGCCCGGCAGCGTGAGGTTGGACGAGCCATCGACCGTGCGGGCGATGCCGAAGTCCGAGAGCCGGGTCACACCCGTTTCGCTGTCGAGGTAGATGTTCTCCGGCTTGATGTCCCGGTGCACGATCCGGTGGGTGTGCGCGTACGCGAGCGCGGCGGCAAGGTCCTGGAGAATGCGGCGGATGTCGTCGAACGGCAGCGGGCCACGCGAGCGGATCTCCGCCTTCAGCGTGTGCCCCTGGACGTACTGCATCAGCAGCGCGAGGCTGCCGTCACGCAGCCGCCGCGTGCCGTACAGCACCACGATGTTCGGGTGCTGCAGCATGCTGATGACCTGCGCTTCGCGGACGAGGCGTGCGGCCGCTTCCGTGTCTTCGACATACGTGGCGCGGATCAGCTTGATCGCAACCAGGCGATTCAGCTCACGCTCACGCGCCAGGTAGACGACAGCGGTGCCACCACGCCCGAGCTCGCGCAGGAACTCGTACTCGGACTGCAGCTCCGCAATCCGGGGAAGCTCGTCCGGCTGTGTTGGTTCCATCCGGGAGATGCACCGAGCAGGATCGGTGTTGCGCCGCGCTTCTTCGCGGCGCAGCGGCTCGATCAGTGTGCGAACAGCGTGCGGGCGAAGTACGCGATGGCCATCAGCGCTGCCGTCAGCAGCGCCAGGGCGGGGAGCCACATCCGGCGGGTGGCCTGCGGCGGCCGCGGGTGCGATGCCTCGTCCCGACCAGGGACGCTCAGCGGAAAGGTCGCCGCCGGCGACGCGCTCGCGCGCATCGTATCGTAGACGACCACGGCCACGCTGATGTTGTCATCGCTGCCGGCCTCGTATGCAGCGTGCACGACGGCTGCTGCGGCGGACTCGGGACCGGAGGCATCGAGCACCAGCCGGCGCATCGCCTCCGGGTCGAGGACCCGGTGGACACCGTCCGTGCACAGGAGCAGCGTGTGTGGCTCCAGCAGGTCGTACGGCCCGTACCGGTCCACCTCCAGTTCACGTTCAGTGCCGACGCACCGCGTGATCGCGGACCGCCACGGGGACTGCTCGATCTCCATCGAGGTCAGTCGACCGGACGCCATCGCCTCCGCTGCAAATGAGTTGTCCCGGGTAATCTGCTCGATCCCGCCCGCATCGATCCGGTAGGCGCGGCTGTCTCCGACGTTGATCAGGCTGTAGAGACCACCCTGTCGCAGGATCGCGACAAGCGTCGTTCCCATCCCGCGCCATTCAGGGTGCGCCGCAGCCTCGTCGAAGACCGCCCGGTTCGCGGCGGCAGTGGCGGTGGTCAGGTCGTCGCCGGTGAGGAGCGCCGCGTGGAGTGCCTCCAGCGCGCGCTGGCTCGCGACTTCACCGGCGCGGTGGCCGCCCATGCCGTCCGCGATCGCAATGAGCTCGGTTCCGGCAGCCAGCTCGGCGAGCAGGACCGCATCCTGGTTGACGGCTCTGCGGCCGCTGGTCGTGCAGGCTGCGGCGCGCTCGCTCAGCGCAGGCATTCAGGGCATCCGGTAGCGGAACACGACTTCGCCCATCTCGAGGACGTCGCCGTCCTTCAGCTCCGCGGAATCACCGTTGTCGCCGAGCGGTGCGCCATTCACGGCGACGGGGTTCGTGTGCGACAGGTTCGCGATGTGCCAGCTGCCGTCGCGGAAGTTCATCCGGGCGTGGAGCCGACTCACCGTGGCGGCCTCGAGCTGGATGTGTGCGAGCGGTTCGCCGGCCGCGCGACCGAACGTGACCACGGGCTCGTCCCCGGAAAGGCGAACGAACCGGATCTCGCCCCGGTCCGTCCTGCCTTCGACGACCTCCAGCCGCCCTGGCAGGAGCTGCAGTGTGCCCTCGGGAGGCATGTGGTAGCGAACGCGACCGGCCGTCACCGCTGAGACGTCAGCGAGCGGGGCGGCGGCATCCGGCGTGGAAGATCCGCCGGTCGGCCCGGCCGACACCGATGAGGACTCAGCGAGCGAAACGGAGGCATCCTGCGCGGGAAAGCCGGCGGGAGGTTCTGCCTCTTCCGGCACCGAACCGTTCAGCGCCCCGACCGGACCGGTCGGTGGCAGCGCCACCGGCGCGAACTCGATACCGGGCGCCCCGCCGTTGCCGTCCCGCGCCGCTTCCAGGAGAGGCGGGGCCTCGTCGGCCGGCGCGGTCGTGGCGGCATCCGTGAAGCGTTCGGGCGCCGGCGCAGGGTGTGTTGCACCCGTGGAGTGCAGCGAAAAGATGAGAGGCGGCAGCGGCTGCTCCGCCTCGGCGTGTTCACGTTCCGCACGCCGTCGCCGGTACCAGGCGAAGATGGCAACAGCAGCAATGACGAGGAGCGCGATCGCGAAGAACACGCCGGAACTGGAACCAGGAGCGCCCGACTGAATCATGTTGATCAGGAGGTGGCGCGACATGAATCCGCATGCGCTGGAGGGCCGGGGCCGCAACTGCCGCAGCGCGCACCCGTTCCCAAGATAGCGCTGCCCGATGGCGTTGAGGTAGCGTCACCTGCCCGGCGGAACGTGCACAGCCAGTGGCAGTGCGCTGTCTACTGTGACGCCACCGGAAGCGCATGCGTCACACGTGCAATAAGCGTTCGCGAGAATGCCCGCGAAGCTCCCGATCTCAGCGAACCCGCACCCGTGCCGCTCCGGCCCTGATCCGCCCTATCGCCGCCGCGGCGTGGCCGCTGGAGCGGAGCGCGTCCACCAGGCCTTTCGCGGCGCCTTCGCCCACACTGATCAGCAGCCCGCCCGACGTCTGCGCATCACACAGCAGCACGCGCATCGTCTCGTCGACCTCGTCCGCCCAGTCCACGGCGTCCACCGAATCGGTGCGGTTGCGCCCGGTGCCGCCAGGCACGTGTCCCGCCCGGGCCAGCTCGCGCGCCCCGGGCAGCACCGGCACGGCCACAGCATCGATGTCCGCGCCCACCCCGGACGCGCGCAGCATTTCCAGCAGGTGCCCGACCAGGCCGAAACCGGTGACGTCGGTGGCCGCGTGCGCGCCCGCCTCGAGCATCGCGGCGGAAGCCCGGTCGTTGAGCCGCGTCATGGACTCGACCGCCGCTGCGATGACGTCGTCTGCTGCCGCGCCACTCTTGAGCGCCGTCGCGATCACACCCGTGCCGATCGGCTTGGTCAGCACCAGCACGTCACCGGGCTGCGCCCCCGAGTTCCGCACGATCCGGTCGGGGTGCACTTCGCCAATGGCGCACAGGCCGTACTTCGGCTCCGGGTCGTCGATCGAATGGCCGCCGATGACCGGGATACCTGCCGTGCGCGCGACGTCCGAGCCGCCGCGCAGGATCTCGCCGAGCAGGTTTCCCTCGGCGAGCAGTGCGCGCGGAAACGCCACCAGGTTGAGGGCAAACAGCGGCCGCGCGCCCATCGCGTAGATGTCCGACAGCGCGTTCGCCGCCGCGATGCGGCCGAAATCGTACGCGTCGTCCACGATGGGCGTGAAGAAATCCGCCGTCGCGACCAGCGCGCGATCAGGCGCGAGCTGGTACACGGCCGCGTCGTCCGCCGTGCTCGCATCCACGAGCACGGCGCTGTTCTCGAGCACGTTCACATGGCGCAGCACCTGCGCCAGCTCGGATGCACCGAGCTTGCAGGCTCAGCCCGCGCCGTGCGACAGGCTGCTCAGGCGGATGCGCGGCTTCTGGTCCCGTGGCGTTTCGTGGTTCGACATGGGGGAATGGTAGGCCGCACGCGCTGCAGCGTACAGGGTGAGCCGGGACGGTCAGGACCCCGGCCTTGGCCCGGAGGGCGCGTTGCTTCACCATAGAGGCGTTCGGCTCCGAGCGCTGGCAGTGGCTGACGCACACCACGGAGGCAGGGATGGACCACGACACGACGCCGGTACCCGCACCCGTGCCTCCGCCCGATGACGCCGGCTCGCCGGCGTTGCGGGGTCCGGGAACGGACGCTCCAGCCACACCGTCAGACGCTGCGCCGGTGGTGTCCGCAGAGCCGCCGCTCCGCTCCAGGACGATCACTCACACCGCGACGTACGATTACGACCGAATCGGCTCCATGATGGAGCGTCCGATCGCAGTGCTGCCGCCGGAAACGTCGGTTGCGGAGGCAATCGAGGAGATCCGCGTCCTCGCACGCACGCACTTCATCACGTACGTGTACGTGACCGACGACGACAACCAGCTCGAGGGTGTCGTTGCGATGCGCGAGCTGCTGCTGGCCGGGCCACAGCAGCAACTGGGCGAGATCATGCTGCGGAATCCGTACGCCCTGCGCGCTGACATGACACTGCTCGACGCGATGCGGGAGGCGGTGGGGCGTCATTACCCGGTGTATCCGGTGTGCGACCGTCTCGGCCGGCTCGTCGGACTGGTACGCGGGCAGGCGATGTTCGAGCGGGAAGCCATCGAGATCAGCGCGCAGCCCGGACAGATGGTCGGTGTCGAGAAGGAGGAAACGATGGCGACGCCATGGTCGCGCTGTTTCCGGCTGCGCTACCCGTGGCTGCAGTTCAACCTCGTCACGGGCCTCGTCGCCGCGGCGGTCGTCGCGCTCTTCCAGTCCACGATCGACCAGCTCGTGCTCCTCGCCGCGTTCCTGCCGGTGCTGGCGGGGCAGGCGGGCAACACGGGTGCGCAGGCGATGGCGGTCACACTGCGCGGCATCACGATCGGCGAGATCCGGCGCGCGTCACAGCGAGTGCGCAAGGAAGCACTCCTCGGCATCCTCAACGGCATCCCCGTCGGCGTCAGCGCAGCGCTGGTGATGTATCTCTATGCGACGATGCAGGGCGAGCCGGTGTCGCTGATGCTCGGCCTCGTCGTGTTCATCGCGATGATGCTGAGCTGCGTGCTCAGCGGAATGATCGGCGCCGGTGTGCCGCTGCTGCTGCGACGGCTGGGGGCGGATCCCGCCACGGCATCGAGCATCCTGCTTTCTACCGCGACAGACGTGCTCAGCATGGGGCTGCTGCTGTGGCTTACCGCGTGGCTCGTGCTGTAACGGCGACGGCGCGCATGCGACGTCGGGCGATGCGCGCCGTCGCGGCGCTCAGCTGGACGGGCCTGCGCCGGTAACCGGCGTCCACGAGGGCGGGTCGCTCGCGGGGAATGACTCGTCGCTGGTCTCGTCCACATCGCTGTTGGGGTAGTAGGACGCGTCGCGCACCACCGAACCCGAGCCTGCGCCCGACTGCGCCGCGCGCGACGCGGACGCGGTGCGACTGCGCGCTGCTGACCCCGCTCTGCTGCTCGACACGCCGGTGCGGCCGCGAGCGTGCGGACTGACCGTCGTGGCGCCGACGCCGAGCTCGTCGGCCTCGAGCATGTCCTCGTGACCTTCGTGCATCATGCCGCCGCCGCGCTGCAGCCCACGTCCGAGCAGCGTCGCACCGATGCCGGTGACGAGCATTGCCGGGATGGACCAGCGTCGCAGGCCGAGCCACACGAGCAGTGAGCCACCCGCGAGATACACCCAGCGCGAAGATTCCTCGAATTCCTCGTAGTCCCAGGATCCGGAACTGTTCATGATGCCTCCCCGGTTGCGATTCGCCTCTCCGTGAGAGGCAATTCGCGCGCCGCTTCGTCCGGCCGCAACGGGATGTCGACGGTGAACGTCGTGCCCTGTCCGGGCCGGCTCCGCAGCGTGATGTGGCCGCGATGACGCTCCACGATGCGCCGTACCTGGTCGAGGCCGAGGCCGGTGCCGCCGCGCTTGCCGTGCGTGAACTGTCGTTCGAAGATGTGCCCCTGCAGCTCGGGCGGGATGCCGCAGCCCGTGTCGGCCACGACGAAACGCGCCGCGCCATCCCGGATGTGCGCCTCGAACGCAATGCGACCTCCCTCCGGCGGCAGCGCCTCCGACGCGTTGCGCAGGAGATTGATCAGTGCATTCGCCAGCTCGGTGCGCTGACAGTGGAGCGTGCCGACGGTGTCGGCAGTGCAGGTGAAGTCGATACCCGGTCGGGCAAGGAACCCCGCCGTCTGGGTCGTCACGTCGGCGACCAGGTCCGTCAGCTCGACGGCAGACACGGTCTGCGCACGCTCGCCGCGCAGCACGGAGAGAAGCTCGTCGGCACCCTCCAGCCCCCGGTTGGATGTGCGCAGGACCATGTCCACCAGGCGACGCAGCTGCGAGACCTCCAGCGGCTCACGTTGCAGCACCTCCAGCATCAGCTCCGCTGCACCCCGGATGGTCGCGAGCGGACTGCGCATGTCGTGCGCAATGACGCTCAACCCGATGCCGATCTCCCGGAACGCATCGCTGCCCTCCATCTGCTGGACGAGGTGCGCGTTCATCCTGCCCAGCCGCTCGACGGCAGCGCGCTCCATCGTGGTCGCCATCTCCAGCGGCGCCGCTGCCTGCAGCCGCGTGAACGCGTCGCCACGCAGGACTGCCGCTCTCACGTCCGTCGCCGCCGTCGCCCGCGCGGTGCGCGGGCTCGAGTGGTACAGCGCGATCTCGCCGAAGAAGCTGCCCGGCCCCACGAAGCCCAGCGTCTCGTGGCCATGCGCACCGGCCTTGGAGATGCGCACCGAACCGCTTTCGACCAGGTAACAGCGGTCCTCGCGTGCGCCCTCTTCGAAGATCAGGCTGCCCGCGCTCCATTCCACGACGGGCAGATCGATCGCCGCCGCCGTCACCTTCTCGGCAGGGATCAACCGGAAGAACTGGTTCTGCCTGTACGGTACCTGGTCGGACATGCGGGACCCTCCGGAGAGGCGGATTCCCGCAAGGTGCCGCACGAGTCGGGCCCGCCGATGCGGACGCGCACGCGGCATGTCGCACCGTCACGAATGCAGGGTCGCGTCCCGCCGGCTGGCCACGCTTCGTCCGCCCGGCGGCATCACGCGTGGCGGTTGGCGCAAGGCATACCCACGACGACTACGCCTGCTGCGGCTCCTCGGCCTGGATCACCGCCGCGATCTCTCGAATGTCCACCTCGGGCGCATCCACGATCTCCAGGTACTGCCTCGTCAGCTCCTCCGCCTCGTCCAGCGTCGACAGCTCCACGATCACGTAGCCGCCGATCAGCTCCTTGGACTCGGTGAACGGCCCATCCATCGCGCTCAGGCCGCCCTTGACCCGGCGCAGCCGGCGCCCACGTGCGCTGGAACGCATCGCCACGGTCACCAGGTGCACCCCCGTTCGCGTGGAGTCCTCGATCAGCGCATCGAGATCGCGCTGCTGCTCCGGCGACAGCGGCCGCTCCGCTTCGGTCGCCGATGTCGCCTTGCGAAGCGCCATGTAGCGACGCGTACGCTGTCCCGCCGGCTTCTCCATCACACCGAGATCCCACGGCTCCGTAACCGGCCGGATGTCGAACTCCGCTTCACCGACCACTTCTGCATAGCGCGCTGCCCAGTCGACTGCGTCGTCGATCGACTCGACGCTCAGAATGCTGAAGCCCGCAGGCAGCTCGTTGCGGCCCTGGAACGGGCCCGGCGTCACCGTCCGCGTGCCGGCCGCGTAGCTCAGTCGCACGCCCTCGCTGCTCGGCCGCAGACCCTCGCCGCCACGAAGCACGCCACGGCGCGCAAGCTCGCCAACCATGCTGCCGACCTGCATTACGACCTCTTCCGAAGGCAGTGCGCCCGTTTCCCAGTGCGCATCCGTCTTGTGCATGATGATGTATGTCATGTCAGCTCCATGAATTCGTGATGGACCGCCCGAACAGGTGCGCTCGCGCGTGGATCAGTGACGCGCGCGCCACGGCAGCAACGCCCGCAGCCGCGCATCGCGCAGCAGCAGTCCGCCCCAGATGAACGCACCAAGGTAGACCGGAAACAGAACGTGCGAGAAGAGCGGATCGAGAATCCGCACATGCGTCGCGACCGCGCCGCCCAGGTATCCCGTGAGCAGGATCGCGCCGAGCACAGCCGTCCGCGGCGCTGCATACAGCAGTGTGCCGACCAGCAGCGTTACACCGAGCGGCAGCATCGTGGCCGGTGGATAGCCGAGCAGCTCGGCACCTTCGACGACGGGCTGCAGCATCAGCACCTTGGCGAGCGCGTCCACGGCGAGAAACGCGATCGCAAGGCCGCTCAGTACGCGGCCGGTGATGCGCGCGCCGCGGCCGGTCTCGACGGCCACGGCGAACGGCGCAGGGGCGGGCACGGGGCGCTCCAGTGTGCTTTGCATGGCGGGGCTCCTTCGGTTCGGTCCGTGTTGGCGCCGCCGGATTGCGACGCTCGATGGGGCGACGAACGGAGCCGCACGCGGATCGACATGACGGATTAAGGTACGCTTGGAGCCGTTTTCAGGGCGTCGCCGCGGCGTGGCCGATCAGGCGGCGGGCCGGGAACGGCAGCACCCGGATCGTGTAGACTGCGCGTCGCTTTTCTCTGACCGGCCGTCGCTCATGAGTGCGTCACTGACATTTCACCATTTCTGCGAGTGAAGCGCGAGGCGTCTCCCGGTCGTCTGTGCCCGGGGCGCAGGGCGCCCCGGCACGTATGCCGCTGGTCGGCGGTGCTGCGGGTCACCCTGCTGGTGCTGCTCACGTATGCCTGCGTCCGGGTCGGAGAGCCGCTGGCGGGCCGGCTCGACAGCGGTGGTGGCAATGATGCGCAGCCTGATCCTGTGTTACGTCAGCGCGTCGCACCGGCCGTCGTCAGCAGCCTGGACGTGGTGACTCCCGTCGTCGACGAGATCACGGCGCGGCTGCACGCGCTCGAGGTGCTGCACGGTGAGGCGACGTACTACGCGGACCGGTTCGAGGGGCGACGCACCGCCAGCGGGGTTAGCTTCCGACAGAGTGAGCCGTTTGCGGCACACCGGACGCTGCCGTTCGGTACGGTGGTGCGCGTCATCAATGAGCGGAACGGTCGATCGGTCGTCGTGCGCGTGGTGGATCGTGGTCCGTGGGGCTCGATCGCGAAGCGTCGCAACACGATCATCGATCTTTCGCGCAGTGCGGCCGAGCAGCTCGGCTACATCCGGGCGGGCCGGACACCGGTACGCGTGGAGGTGCTGCTGATGGGATCGGGCTGATGTCTGCGTCCGTGCGGGGCTCGCGGGTCGGCTGACATCCGGATTCGGCGCGCGGCTCGCATCCGGCTGACGCCGCCACGGTCCCTGCGGTCCTGACGGATTTCATGCGACGTCCTTCTCCTCGTCCTCCTCGCCGTTGCATTTTCCTTCCCGGCCGCGGGAACTCCGTCGCCTGCGCGGCGTACGCCGACGCAACAGAAGCGACGCTGCCTCTGTCACAAGGAGCCCATCATGGCTGGTTGGCCGACTCACCGTGAGCGCCGCTCACGCGCGCACCACCGGCTGGTAGCGCCCGCAGCTCTCTCCCTGCTCGCAATCACGATTCTGTCCGGCTGCTCCAACAAGCAGCGCCTGGGCGAGTATGACTTCCGCCAGCGCACGCTGGCGGTCGCCACGATCGCGCCCCCGCACCCGGACGTGTTCAGCTCGCTGTACCTGGACATCGACACCTCGCAGCCGATCAGGACCGTGCTGAGCGTCGGCAGCGGCATCGCGCGCAACATCGCGGTCGAGGGTGCAAAAGCGCGCGTGGACAGTGCCACTGCGGCGTTCGATCTCGGTGACCGGATGGGCTCGCGTATCCTGGACGGGGCGAGCCGCCACCTCCGCACCACGCCGATCAACGACAACCGCCTTGCCGACTACGAGATCGAGGTGCGCATCGAGCGATACGGGCTGACGGCCTCCTCCTGGACGTCGCAGGCGTACTTCACGATCGACGCGGACCTGTGGCTGCTGGACGGCGCAACCGGACGTCGCATCTGGAAGAGCGGAGTGCACGCGACCGACAGGGTGAGTCCCGTCGTGTTCGGTCCCGATGGCCGCACGGTGGGTGGCGTCGTCACGGCGATCTCGATCGCGAACATGTCCGCGGCAGAGATGCAGAAGGTCTTCGAAGGACTGGCCGATTTTGCGGCCGACTGGCTCGTGGACGAGCTGGCCCACGCCCTGGACGACGCGCGCGGCTGAGTCGCCCGATCCCTCAGGGCCCGGGCCCCGGCCCGGGGCCCTAATCCCTGTACGGATCCCTCACGTCCGGCCCCGCCATCACGACGATGAGCGGATGCAGCGTGTGCAGCACCTCGATGGTCGGGCCCTGGGCCTCCAGCACCTCGTTCAGCCGCCGGTAGACCTGCGGGCTCTCGTCGAGGCCGCCGCCGCGCAGCACGACGCCCTTCTTCCGCAGCCGTGACTCCATCATTTCCGGCGTCACGCGCCCTGCGCTGATCACCTTGCCGGTGCGTCGGTTGCGCTTGCCGGCCGCGGCGGTGCGGCTCATGACGCGACCCGCACCGTGCACGGTGGAAAAGAGTGCGTCGCGCTGGAGCGCGCTCAGCTCCGGAGCTTCGTTCGGCGGCACGGCGCCGCGTACGATCACGGCGTCGTCGGCCATGGAGCCGCCGATGAAGCCCTTCTGCCCCGGGAACGCGGGCGTGGCGCCCTTGCGCACGACAATGACCTCGGTCGGCTGGCCGCCGATGTCGTGCGTTTCGCGCCACGCGAAGTTGTGGTGGTTGTGCACGAGCTCCTGCTCGGTGCCGCCGACCAGGTCCACCACCTTGCGCGCGACCCACTCGCGTCCGACGTAGGCGTAGCGACCCGCCAGCTCCATGAGGTGCCAGTAGTCGTGACCGAGCGGCGCATCGAGCGGCAGCAGCACCTCCGTCTCGGCGCCGCGGTCGCCCCAGCGCCCACCCTGCGACAGCGCCAGGAAGCTGGATGCAACGGTGTGGCCGAACCCGCGGGAGCCGAAGTGCACGCCGACCCAGATCACGCCGTCGTCGTCGTAGAAGACGTCGACGTAGTGGTTGCCGGAGCCGACGGTGCCGAGCTGTTCGCGCGCCTTTGCCATCAGCGCGTCGCGATGGCCGCGTTCGCGCGGGACGAGCGACCACGCGTCACTCTCGAACAGCGGATCGTCGACCGGCGCATCATCCGCCCGGTTCGACCGACCGATCCCGAAGGACACCGTGCTGCGGATCTCGTCGGCGATCCGGCCGAGCTTCCGGTTGCCCCAGGCCCGCGACGGATTCCGCTTCAGCTCCTCCAGTGAAAGCCCGCTGAGCTGCTCGACCGTGCGGTCCGTCCGGATCGCCGCGTTGCCGCATGCGATGTCGAAGCCCACCCCCACGACGGACACCCTGTTGCGGTACGCCGCGACCCCACCGATCGGCATCACATAGCCCACGTGGCCGTCCGCCATCAGCGCGGCGCGCTCGGCACTCTGCTCGACCCGCTTCAGTTGCAGGATCGTGTTCTCGTCGTGCTGACCGAAGATCGTTGCCATTCAATATCCATGAAGCGGGCCGGGGCCCAGGGCCCAGGGCCCGGGTCTGGGGTGCAGAGCGGTAACCGACATGCGCACGAACCCGC